>DATAAL010000273.1:0-4968 GCA_036260145.1 Longimicrobiaceae bacterium
TCGAAGACGTGGTACGTGCGCGCGTCGCCGACGAGGCGCGCCACGCTCCAGTCGGGCGCCGCCGCGTCGCCGAAGACGATGGCTCGCGACGGGCACGCCGCCGCGCAGGCCGTCGTGAACTCGTCGGGCGCGAGCTCGCGGCGTTCGAGAGCCGCGCGGTTCTCCGCTTCGCGGATGCGCTGCACGCAGAAGCTGCACTTCTCCATGACGCCCTTCGCCCGCACGGTGACGTCCGGGTTGAGCTGCCAGTTGAGCGGCTCCGGGAAGTCGTAGGTGAACCAGTTGAAGTAGCGGACCTTGTACGGGCAGTTGTTGGCGCAGTAGCGGGTCCCCACGCACCGGTTGTAGACCTGGCCGTTGAGCCCGTCCGGGGTGTGGTACGCTGCGTACACCGGGCACACCGGCTCGCACGGCGCGTTCCCGCAGTGCTGGCAGAGCATGGGGAGGAAGCGCACGTCGTCGGTGGCGTGCTCCGTGTACGCCTCGCTCTCGTCGCGCGTTACCCCGAAGTACCGCTCGATGCGGAGCCAGCTCAGGTCGCGCCCCTTGCGGACCTCGTCCGGGCCCACCACCGGGATGTTGTTCTCGGCGTAACAGGCGGTGACGCAGGCGCTGCACCCGATGCATCGCGCCAGGTCCACCACCATGGCCCAGCGCGTCTGCCCCTCAGTGTACTCGCCGTACTGGGTCCCCGGAGGCGGGTACGAGTCGGGATCGGTGTGGCTGGGAATGGGGGCGAAGCCGCCGTTCCCCTTCAGCTCCTTGACCGTCTGGTCCTTCCCCGGAATCATCCCGGGGCCGTGGGCGTCCGCCGCGCGGAGCGCCGTGAAGGAGATTGCCTGGGCCAGCGCGCGGTCGTGCTGGACGCGGACGCCGCCCTCGAACATCCCCTTCGGGACCATCCGGTTGGAGTTCCCCTCGCCGGTGGGACGGGCGCGGACCCGGAGCCCATACGGTGCGAAGGCCCCGGTCGCAGCGTCGACAGAGGCGCCGAGGAGCGCGTTGGGGTTGGTCCCCCGCCCCGCGGTGAAGCGGCCGAAGGCCTGGTGCCCCAGCCCCATCTGCATTGCCAGGGTGTCCCGGCGCACGCCGGGGTAGATGTACGCGGGGGCCTCCACCTTGCCGTAGCGGGAGGAGATCTCCAGCACGTCGCCCTGCTTGATCCCCATCTCGCGCGCGGCCTCTGGATGGATCTCCACCCACGACTGCCACGACACCTTGGTGACCGGGTCCGGGAGCTCCAGGAGCCAGGGACGGTTCGCCGTGCGCCCGTCGAAGAAGCGGATGGAAGGGTAGACCACCAGGTGGAAGTTCGCGTCCGCCGGGCCGTCGAAGACCACCGGCTCGTACCGGGCTGAGCCGGCAGCGGGTGCCGGAGCCGGAACGGGCGCCGGGGCCGCCTGCGCGGGCGCCGCAGCGGCCCCACCCGCAGCGGCAGCCGCCGCGTTACCCGGGTTGCCGACGGCCGTGCCGGCGAAGACACCGCCCCGCTTCACCGCGGTGCGCCACGCCTCCCCCGCCCCGCCGGGGAAGTTGGCGCGGAGGTAGTCGTAGTAGGTGCCGGCTGTCGCCGCGGCAGCGGCCGGGTCGCCGAGGAGCCGCATCACCGACAGCAGGACGTCGCCCACCTGCTTGGTGTTGAACACCGGGCGCATGGCCGGCTGCACCAGCTCGTAGACCCCCGGACGCCCCGTGTAGTCGTCCCACTTCTCCAGGAAGTGGTGGTCCGGCATAAGGATGTTGCAGAGCTTCGAGGTGTCGTCTGGGAACGGCGAGAAGCTCACCCGGGTGCGGACCCGCTTCAGCGCCTCGGTGAACCGGAGCCCGCCCGGGAGGGTGTACGCCGGGTTGGGGGCGTCGATCAGGAGGATCTCCACCTGCCCGGCGCGCATCTGCTGCACGAGCTGGCCGACCTCGCGCATCCCCGTCACCGGGGAAGCCGCGGCGGCACGGCCGTTCAGGCGGTTCACCGCGGCCTGGAGGGCGGCGGCGTTCGGCCCGGTGGTGGCGATCCCCGGGCCGAGCGCCACGCCGCGCCCGGCGCGGAACTCACGGGTGAGCTGCTCGATGACGGCGGCCTCGACTCCGGTCTCCCGGGCGGCGGTGGCGACATCCATCCCGCCGGACATGGCGAGGGCGAGGGCCGCCTCGGTCCCCGGCCGGGGCGCCACCCACTGGTCTGCGTTCAGGCCGGTGAGCGGTCGGTGCGGCCCCACCCACACGAACTTGCCGCGCCGCCCGTTGGAGTACGCGTGCATCTGCGCGAACTGCCATGCGTAGTCGACCGGGGAGCCCCAGGTCTCCAGGAAGTCCGCGCCGAAGGAGATGAGGAAGTTGGCGCCGGCGAAGTCCAGGTCGCGAGGGAGGTCGGCGAAGGGGTCGTAGCTCACCCGACGGCCGCCCACCGCGCGGACGAACTCGTCCGCGAGGCGCGACATGGTGGGGCCGTAGTTCCCGGTGAGGAGTACGATCCCCCCGGCGCGCCCGGCCTGCTGCGCCTCCCGGATACGGTCGGCGAGGGTGCGCTCCGCCACCCCCCAGGTGACGTTGCGGGCGCCGATCCCCTCCTCCAGCAGGGAGGCGCCGCGGTAGCGGTCGGGATGGTAGAGCCCCTGCACTGACGCCTGCCCCCGCGGGCACAGGTTCCCGCGGGAGATGGGGTTGTCCGGGTTCCCCTCCACCTTGGTGGCGCGCCCCTCGTGCGTCTCAACGAGGATCCCGCACCCTGCCGGACACTCGCGGCAGGTGCTGGCGTACCAGGTGGGGACGCCCGGGACGATGTCCTCGGAGGGAACCACGTACGGGATCAGCTTCTCCACCTCCCCCGTGGAGCAGCCGACTGTCGCCACCCCGGCCCCGGACACGCCCAGGACCTTGAGGAAATCACGCCTCTTCATTCCGTCAGACATTCTCGCTCCTTCGGGAAGCAGTCAGCCCCGGGCGCCGGGCCCCGGCTGGATCGCTCTCAACGGCGATTCCGTTCCTCAAGCGCAGCCTCAGTAGTGACAGACGACGCAGTCGGTGCTCGCCCGCTGGTTGGGGTACTGCCGCTGCTGGGCGCGCACGTCCTCGTTCGCCGCGGCCAGCAACGCGATCCTCCGCACGTACGAGGAGTTCTTGCGGACGGCGGCCTCCTCGGCCGGGGAGAGCTCGGTCTGGCCACGGTGGCAGTCGATGCACCACCCCATGCGGAGCGAGGAGAACTGGTAGACCTTCTCCATCTCCTGCACGGGACCGTGACAGGTCTGGCACTGCAGCCCCGCGTTCACGTGCATGTAGTGCGGAAACCTGGCGTGGTCCGGGAGGTCGTGGATCCGCACCCAGGGGATCCCCTGCCCGCGGCGCCAGTAGTCCACCAGCTTGGTGGCCTCCTGGTTCCAGAACCGGTTCCGCGTCGCGGCGGGGAACGCGAGCTGTGCGTTCTCGCGCGGCTGGGTGGCGCTCCCCGGAACGTGGCACCCCACGCACAGCTGCACGCTGGGAATCCCCGCGTCCACCGACCGGTCGGCCACGGCGTGGCAGTACATGCAGGGGATCTGGTTCTGCCCGGCGTGTACGCTGTGGTAGAACGCGATCGGCTGGTCCGGCCCCTCGTCCGGGCTGTACGGACGGCAGGTGGCCGCGCCCAGGGTCAGGAGGAGGATCCCTGCGAGCTTGAGGACTCTGGTCATGATCGGTCCGAGCGGATGATACCGTTGCTCTGCGAGCGGAGGACGGCTTCGCCGGGGAGCCCCCACGCAGGCACCTGCACCGGTTCCCGGCCTGCAACTCCGGGGTGGACGCGGCTAAGCGACTCCATATAACACGGTACCCAAACATCGGCAATAGAACCCCGCGGAGCCCCGGTGGGACCAGGATGCCGAGCCCTGTTCAAGCTGTTTTTCTCCCGTTACTTGGACACATCTGAGAGGCAAGGCTTGAGAACCGTTCTCAAACACATTCCTCCACCTTTTCCCCACACGCAGTAGGGAAATCCCCCACCGGGAGCGAGGGAGTCCTCCGATTTCTGGTATCCGCGTCGTCCGGACGCCGGAGCGCCTCACCGCCCCAGGTAGCGGTGCTCCACCATGGCGCACCGGTCCTGGACCACCTTGATCCCCGCTTCCGCCAGGCGGCGCGCCGCCTCGTCGTTGCGGATCCCGCTCTGCATCCACACGGCTCTGGGCCGGGCCTGGAGGATGTCGTCCACGTGGGGCGGCACGTCCTGCGACCGGCGGAACACGTTGACGATGTCGATCTCGCCCGGGACCTCGGCGAGGGTGCGGTACACCTTCTGGCCGAGGATCTCGGTGGCGTCGGGGTAGTAGACCGGGACGGGGATGATCTCGTACCCGGCGCGCTGCAGGTACGCGGGCACGTAGAAGGCAGGCTGGCCCGCCGCCGCCTCCGTCTTGATTCCGAGAACGGCGATGCGGCGGGCGGTGCGGAGGAGCTCGCGGATCCCCGCGCTGTCCTCGACCAGGTTGGCGTGCCAGTCGGCCATGCGTCCTCCAGGGACGGAGTGCGAAGACGCGGCCCGACGTGGAGGCCGCTATTCTGCCGTTCCCGCAGTACCCCCAAAACTCGGCGAAGGAGACCGGCGCAGTTTGCCGGGCTCTGGAGCGGACCCGCCAAGACGCTACACGCACCAGGCACACCACACCCTCACACCACGAAGCTCGATGCCCCGCGCAAACCCCATGCTAGGCCGTGGCCCACCAGAGTTCGAACCCGTCCGAGGCCGTCTCCAGCCGCCTCTCGCTATGGAGATGGATCAGGTGCGCCCGGGTCTCGCGCAGGGCATGGATGAAGTTTTCCGGGGGCAGCTCCCCGAACACGCCGGCCGCCACCTCGAAGGCGGTGAGCGGCCCGCGGGCTTCGAGGAGCCGGAAGATCTCGCCGTTGCGCGCTTCGTGGTGGGCCAGGATCTCGTCGATCCGTCCCGCGAAGTCGCCGAAGAGCGGCCCGTGCGAGGGGAGCACCACCTCC
>DATAAL010000274.1:0-4266 GCA_036260145.1 Longimicrobiaceae bacterium
GCGGCTCCTGGTCCTCCGCACTCACCCGCACCTGCGTACCGTTGTTCAGCGTGATGAAGTTCATCGCGATTCTGCCTCGGTCACCTTACGGAAATCCTCACCCCACACCGCCGAGCGTGCAGCCGCGGGAGCTTGACTATGGTTTTTCGGAGGGAGGCGCGCCGGAACCCTTCACCCCACCCGGCGGCTTCGCACCCTCACATTTCGTGCCGGACCGCACCGGACCCGGTGACGACCCCCGCACCCCGGCCGAGCGGCGCGCTCCGTGCGGGGCGCCGTGGGGGCGAGAGAGCCGGAGTGTGTCCTGGGGGGCGGAATGAACGTGCGCGGAGTGCTGGAAACGTGCCTGTACGCCGCGGACCTGGAGGCCGCGGAAGCATTCTATACCACCGCTCTCGGCCTAAAGGTCCTCGCCCGCGCGGAGGGGCGCCACGTCTTCTTCCGCTGCGGGGCGGGGGTGCTCCTGGTCTTCAACCCCGAGCGCACCGCCTCCGAGCAGACGTACGTGAGAGGGAGCCCGGTCCCAATGCACGGCGCCCGGGGGGCGGGCCACGTCGCCTTCGCCATTGCGGAGGGGGAGCTGGACGGGTGGCGGGAGCGGCTGGCGGAGCTGGGGGTCGCCGTGGAATCGGAGGTGGAGTGGCCGCAGGGAGGACGGTCGATCTACCTGCGCGATCCGGCGGGGAACAGCGTGGAGCTGGCGCCGCCGGGGATCTGGGGGCTGGAGGAGTGAGACTGGCCCGGGGCGTGCGGTCCGGGGACGGTCCCGATGTGGGCATCCCTTCAGCGACGGAGGCGGAGATGGCCAGGTGCGAGGTGTGCGGGAACGACTACTACCTGTCGTTCGAGGTGATCACCGCCGGCCAGCGGCACGTGTTCGACAGCTTCGAGTGCGCCATCCACCAGCTGGCGCCGGTGTGCGCCCACTGCGGGTGCAAGGTGATCGGGCACGGGATCGACGCGAACGGCACCTTCTACTGCTGCGCCCACTGTGCGCGGGCGGCGGGGGCGGACGACGTCTCCGACCACTCGTCCAGCTCTCCGCAGGGGCTGCAGGGGAGCTGAGGAGCCAGTTCCGGATCAGGGGCCGCTCCGGAGCCCCACCGGCCGCGCGGGACTCTCACGCGGGGCGCGGGGGCTGCCGATACTGGGTACTACCGGAACGGCAGGCGCGTGGGCCGCCTAGAAGTCTCCCGCCGTCTCCTCCTCGGCCCCGTCCAGCCAGGGAAGGAGCTGGAGATACCGGCGGCGCAGCCGGTTGGCCTCGGCCCTGGCCTCCTCCTCGGTCTCCCCGAACCCCTCCCACGCCCACCCGCTCCACGGGTCCGGCCCCGGAGTGGTCCACACGGAGTCGCCGGTGTGCACGCGCGCTCCCCGGGAGTGCTGGGAGAAGGGATCCAGGTACACCCCCAGCACGGTCCCCCGGCTGTCCAGCACCACCCCGTACGTCCCGTTGCGGCGCCTGAGGCGGCGTCGGAGGCTGACCCGCGCGACCGCCAGCGCGTCCACCAGCATCACGATAGCCGACAGGATTCCGAGAGCGGTGACCAGGAGGAAGGCATTGGACTTCATCGACGGGGGCGTAGCGGCTCCGGGTGAAACAGGGGTACCCGACGGCGGGTGCCCTCTCAGGGTACCACCGGATGCGGCTTCCGTTCCATCCCGTGCCGGGACGACGCGGCGGGGGTTTGACATCGTATAAAATCCGCCCTAAGTTACCAGTTCTTTCCATTCCTGTCCCAAAGCTGGCTCCGGTCGCTTCGGGGGCTCCCCGCAGTCGGACCCTGGCGGGGCTCGGCCCTCGCCTGCCCCGTGCTGCGGCTACTTTCCGACAGGTCAGGCAGGACCCCCCGCCTCCGGCGGGGCCGGATCACATGTCCACCGCGGGCGCGCGCCGCTGCGCCGCCCGGCCCGTTCGTCCACCCACACAATCGGGGAGTCATGCGCGGTCCACTGATCGCGGTGTTCTTCTGCGTCGTAGCGTCCGGGTGCGGGCGCAGCAGCGAGCCGGTCGCCATCGGCACCGCCGGGCCCTGGCGCGACGGGTACGCGCTGATGGTCCGGCGCGCCGTCGAGCTGGCCGCTGAAGAGGTCAACGCCGCAGGCGGGATCGACGGGAAGGGGAGGGGGAGAAAGCTGGAGGTCGTCGCCCGGGACGACGGCGGCGACGGGATCCGCGCCGCGACTATCGCCCAGGAGTTCCTGGGCAGCCCCCGCGTGGTCGCGGTGGTGGGGCACGCCAACTCCGGCGGGATGGTGGGCGCCGCCCCCCTGTACGACCACGGGCTGGCCGCCATCTCCCCCACCGCCACCTCCCCGGAGATCTCCGGGATCTCTCCCTGGGTCTTCCGTGTCACCACCAACGACTCGGTCAACGGCGCCATGCTAGCCCGCTTCGCCTCGGAGCTGGGGAAGCGGCGTGTGGCGGTGCTGTACGAGAACAACGTCTACGGCCGCGACCTGGCCGAGGCGTTCCGCGCCGCCTTCGGGGGGACGCTGGTGGGGGTGGACCCCATCGCCGGGGACGGGACCAAGGTGGAGCCCTTCATCACCTACTACCGGGGGGTCGCTCCGGACCTGGTGTTCGTGGCGGGGACCGACGGCTCCGGGCGGGCGCTCCTGCGGGAAGCCCTCCGGCAGGGGTTCCGCACCCAGTGGCTCAGCGGCGACGGGTGGGCGGGGATCCAGTCCGACACCGTCGCCGCCGAGGGGGCGTACGTCGCCGTCCCCTTCAGCGTGCACGACCCGCGCCCCGAGGCCCGCCGCTTCGTGGCGGCGTTCCGCGCCCGGTACGGGGTGGAGCCCGACGCAGGCGCCGCCCACGCCTACGACGCCACCCTGCTCCTGGTGCAGGCGATCCGGGAGGTGGGCCCCGACCGGGAGGCCGTCCGCGACTACCTGGCCCGGGTCCGTGGCGACCGCGCCTACGCGGGGGTCACCGGCGAGATCCGCTTCGCCGCCAACGGCGACCCGGAGCAGGCTCGTTTCCTCATGACGCAGGTCCGCGGGGGGACACTCCAGCCGGTGGGAGGTGACCAGTGAGCGAGGTGGTCCGGCATTCCAGCATCCGGGCCCGGCTCTTCGCCGGGTTCGGCGTCCTCTTCCTGCTGCTGATCGGGGCGGGGTGGTTCGGGAGCCGCTCCATGATGCAGACTTCCGGGACCATCCGGGAAGCGCTGCAGGGGGTGGAGCAGGACGCGCGGCTCTCCACCGGGCTCGCCATCGACGTGGCGCGGGAGATCGCGGTGGCGGCGCGCTACATCGAGGAGGGGGACGCCGGCGCCGCGGCCAGCTTCGACTCCCTCCGCTGGCGGACCCACCGCACCCACCGCGTCCTGCGCCGCCGTCCCCACCAGACCAAGGAGGAGGTGGCGCTGGTGGTGGGGATCGACCAGGCGCTCTCCGACGCCGAGGTGCGCTACGTCCTGGCCCGCCGCCTGGCGGAGCTGGAACGCACCGCGGAGGCGCGCATCCAGACCGACAGCGCCCGCGCCATCGAGGCGGCGATGCTCGGCGACCTGGAGCGTCTGGCGGAGGTCAAGGCCGGGCGGGTGGCGGACACCGCGGCGGAGCTGGAGAGCGCCACGGTGCGCCGCGCGACCTTCCTGGTGGTCCTCCTCCTGGGCGCGCTGGGGATCGCCGCGCTGGTGGTGGCGGCGGTGGTCCGCTCCATCTCCACCCCGCTGGGTGCGCTGGTGGGACACGCCGGCCGGCTGAGCGAGGGCGACCTCACCGCCCGCACGGCGGGGCGCCTCCCGGGGGAGCTGGGGATCCTGGCCACCGCCCTGAACCGGACCAGCGCCTCGCTGTCGCGGATCGGGGCGGGGGCGACGGGAGCGGCGGACAGCATCGCCGCCTCGGCACACGAGCTGACCGCGGTGGCCGGGCAGCTGGCCACCGCCGCGGGGGAGGTCACCGCCTCCATGACCCAGGTGTCGTCCGGGGCCGCGGGGCAGGTGAGGGAGCTCCGCCAGGTGGACGACGCCCTGCAGGGGATGCTCGCCCACGCCGACGGGGTGGCGGCCGAGGTGCGCGAGGTCACCGGGCTGGCCGCGGAGATCGAGGCGGTGGCGCAGGCCAAGCGCCGGGAGACCGAGCGGACGCTGGACACCCTGCTCAAGGTCAAGGGGGTGGTGGAGGAGGCCGCGGCCGAGACCGCCGCGCTGCACGCCTCGGTGCAGGACATCACCGTGTTCGTGCAGACGGTGAACCAGATCGCGGAGCAGACCAACCTGCTGGGGCTCAACGCCGCCATCGAGGCGGCGC
>DATAAL010000275.1:0-15823 GCA_036260145.1 Longimicrobiaceae bacterium
GGTCGCGTCGCCGCCGTCGTCGAGCAGCATGTTGGGTCCCGTCTCGCCGTTGGGGCCGGGCTCAGGCCAGCTCAAAGCCTGGCTGGTGCACCACCAGTACTCCTCCAGCGTCTCCCCCTTCCAGGCGAAGACCGGCACCCCCTGCGGGTCGTCGACGGTCCCCTCCTTCCCCACCACCACCGCGGCCGCGGCGTGGTCCTGGGTGCTGAAGATGTTGCAGGAGACCCAGCGCACGTCGGCGCCCAGCTCCACCAGCGTCTCGATCAGCACTGCGGTCTGCACCGTCATGTGCAGCGATCCCATGATCCGGGCGCCCGCCAGCGGCCTGCGGCCGGCGTACTCGGCGCGGATCGCCATCAGGCCGGGCATCTCGTGCTCGGCCAGGCGGACCTCCTTGCGGCCGAAGTCGGCCAGCGACAGGTCGCGGACCTTGAAGGGGACACGCCCCGCCTCGGTGGCGGCGGCGAAGGGATTCATCTCGAGGACAGTGCTCACGGGTGGCTCCTTGGGAAAGCGTTGCGGTGAATCAGAACGACGGCTTGGCGGAGCCGGAGCGCCGGCCGGAAGCCGCGAACAGCACGGGGCCTCGGGCATCGGGGTCGGCGGGGAGGGGGTGGTAGCGGAAGGCCCAGAAGCCCGCCTCGCCGAACCACGCCTCCATCTCCTCGCGGGAGAACCCCTGCCAGAGGTGCCCCATCCGCTGCCGGTACTCCTCGCGGTCGTGGGGCATCATGTCCACCACCAGGAGGCGCCCCCCGGGGCGGAGGGCGCGCGCCGCCTCCCGGATGGCGCGCCCGGGCTCCATCAGGTAGGGGAGGATCAGGAAGAGGATCGCCGCGTCCAGCTCCCCATCGTCGATGGGGAGGCTCTCCACCGTCCCCCGGCGGACCTCCACGTTCCCCGCACCCTCCAGCCGCTTGCGCGCCGCGGCGAGCATGGCGACCGACTCGTCCACAGCGATCACACGCCGGACGAAGGGGGCCAGCGACTCGGACATCTGCCCGGTCCCGCACCCCAGGTCGCCCACCGCCCAGTCCGGGTCGACCAGGGCCAGGAGGGCCAGGAGGTCCATGCGCCGGCCGAACAGCTCGGCGCGGAGGCGGTCCCACTCCCCCGCGGTGCTGGAGAAGAACTCCTGCGACCGGGTGCGGCGCCGCGCCAGGACGCTCTGCACCCGCTGCGCGTCCTGCTCGGCCACCGGGGCGGCGGCCACCTGCTCGCGCACCAGGTTCCAGAGACGGCGCGCCGGGGGCTCCAGGGAGTCGGCCAGCATCCGGTAGCGGCGGCTGGTCCCCTCCGCCTGCGAGACCACCCACTCCTCGTCGCCCAGCACCTTGAGGTGGCGGGAGACGGTGGACTGGGGGAGCTGGAGGACGGCGCACAGCTCCGACACCGTGAGCTCGTGCTGCTCCAGGACCAGGAGGAGCCGGCTCCGCGTGGTGTCGGACAGCGCCGACATGCGGTCGAAGATGGTGTGTACGTTGCTCGACATAATCATCCGTTGATCCGGATGGAATGTTACAACCCGATGCCCGTCTGTCAAGACTCTCCCGCCGCTTCCCGGAGCATCGCCTCGTCACCCGTCGTCTTCTTCCTCCAGCCGGTCCGCCAGGTGGCGCCCCCGCAGCTCCGGGAGGAGGAGCGTTCCCACCATGGCGTCCAGCGCCCACCCGACCCCCACCACTCCCGGGATCCGGCGGTGGGGCGTGGTGAACGGAAGCCGGTCGGAGCGTGAGAGCGGGGTCATCCCAGTCCCCTTTCCGGTGCAGGCGCGCGGTCGCTCCTCCCCTCTCCAAGCGACGGGCCACCTCCAGGAACCATCGGGTGCGCGATCTTCGTTGACTCTATGGCACGGGCACTTATTGTAGATCCGTCCATCCCACACCATCCGATCGTGCCGATGAAGGAGTCCCTGCAGCTCACCGAACTGCAGCTCGCCATCCTGCGCGTCTTCTGGCGGCGCGGCGCGGCCACCGTCGCCGAGGTGCACCAGGACCTCCGGGCCGAACGCGGGCTGGCTCTGTCCACGGTGGCCACCCTGGTCTCGCGCCTGGAGAAGCGGGGCGTGCTGGCGCGCACCGGGGATGGACGGCAGTACGTGTACCGGGCCACGGTGTCCGAGGACGAGGTACGGCACTCCATGGTGTCGGGGCTCACCTCGCTCCTCTTCGGGGGGGACGCCCGGGCGCTGGTCTCCTACCTGGTACGGACCGGCCAGATCGGTCCGGGCGATCTGGAGCACGCCCGGGCGCTGCCGGACTCGAGGGGCGCGGGGGAGGTGGACTGACCGCCCCTGTGGGACAGCGGAGTCCCGGTCCCCGTCCCGGAGGAGTCCCACCCCTGCCTGCGGGGGTGGGAACTTCTTTTGTAAGTTATGTACCCCCACTGCTTACGCTCTCATCCCCGCGCCGCTCCGCAGGGCACGGGGCTTGCCCGCCAGCCCCTCCCCCCGGTCCCATCGCACCCCCGTCCCGGGTCCCCCCCGGCAGGAAAGGAACCGACCATGACGGTCTTCGCCGACCAGGCCCTCCCGCATGCGCGCCCCGCGAGCGTCCGCCGCGACGTGGCGCTCCCCCGCGGCCGGCAGTACTTCCCCTCCCCGGGAGACTGGCGGGACGAGATCCTCTACTTCCTCCTGGTGGACCGCTTCAGCGACGAGCGGACGGACCGCCCGCCGGTGGACCGGAGCAACCCCGGGGCGGCGCGGGGCGCCGGGTGGCGCTGGGACCGCTGGGCCGAGTCGGGGGGGGACCGGTGGCAGGGGGGCACCCTCCGGGGCGTCCGCGCGCGCCTCGACTACCTGCAGCGGCTGGGGATCACCACCCTCTGGCTGAGCCCGGTGTTCAAGCAGCGCGGCCACCAGGACAGCTACCACGGCTACGGGATCCAGGACTTCCTGGAGGTGGACCCCCGCTTCGGGAGCCGCGCCGACCTGGTGGAGCTGGTGGCCGAGGCCCACCGGCGCGGGATGCGTATCATCCTGGACATCATCTTCAACCACTCCGGCTCCAACTGGATCTACCCGGAGGGGACCCCCGGCGACCGCTGGACACCTCCCTATACCCCCCGACGGTACCCCTTCGGCTCCTGGCTGGGGGTCGAGGGGCGGCCGGTGGGCGCCATCGCGGGCGGCGAGGACGGGGTGTGGCCCACCGAGCTGCAGGACCCGGAGCGCTACACGCGGGCCGGGTCCGGGAGCCTGGGGGCCGGGGACATCGCCGACCCGGAGGCGGAGCACAAGCGTAGCGACTTCATCTCGCTGCGCGACTTCCGGCTCGCCGCTCCCGGGCTCCTGGCCGACCTGGCGCAGTGCTACAAGTACTGGATCGCGCTGGCCGACTGTGACGGCTTCCGCATCGACACCCTCAAGCACGTCTCCCCCGAGGAGGCGCGGAACTTCTGCGGGAGCATCAAGGAGTTCGCCGCGAACCTGGGGAAGTCCGACTTCTTCCTGGTGGGGGAGGTCGCGGGGGGGAGCGACATCCAGGACTTCTACCTGGACGCGCTGGAGCGCAACCTGAACGCGGCACTGGACATCGGGGAGATGCGGCTGGCCCTGAACCGGGTGGTCAAGGGGCTGGACACCCCGGAGGCGTACTTCGCCGGGTTCGACGTCCGGGACGCGAGAATGGGGTCGCACCGCAACGTGGGGACCCGCCACGTCTCCATCCTGGATGACCACGACCACGTCTTCGGCGAGAAGGTCCGCTTCTCCGCCGAGGCGGCCTCCGACCACCAGGTGACGGCCGGGACCGCAGTGCAGCTCCTCACCCTGGGGATCCCCTGCATCTACTACGGGACGGAGCAGGCGCTCGGCGGACCCGAGCCCGCCGAGCGGAAGTGGCTCCCGGGGTGGAAGGGCTCGGACCGCTACCTCCGCGAAGCGATGTTCGGCCCGGAGCACCCCCGACGGAGCGGGCGCGCGGGGATCGCGGACCCACCCGACGGGGTGGATCCGGAGCTCCCCGGCTTCGGCCCCTTCGGCACCGCGGGCCACCATTGCTTCGACGAGCAGAGCACCGTCTTCCGCCGGATCGCCGCCCTCGCCGCCCTCCGGCAGGCGCACCCGGTGCTGCGCCACGGACGGCAATACCTGCGTCCCATCTCCTTCCTGGGCCGGCCGTTCGGGGAGCATGGCCCGGGGGAGATCGTCGCCTGGTCGCGCATCCTGGACGACGAGGAAGCGCTCTGCGTGCTCAACTCCCACGGGAGCGAGGCGCGGGGCGCCGACGTGCTGGTGGACGCGGAGCTGAACCCGCCCGGCACGGCGCTGACGGTGGTCCTCAACACGGCGCAGGCCGCGGACCCGGCGGGGTTCGCGGGACCGCACCCGGTGGGCTCGCGGCTTCCGGTGCGCCGCGCGGAAAACGGCACCGCGTTCGTGGAGGTCCGGAGCCTCCCGCCCTCCGAGGTCCTGGTGCTGGCCAACCACCCGGAGCCGGAGGACGGCTCGGTGCGCGTCTGAGGCGGGGGAACGCAGGCGCTCGGGGAAGTCTCCGAAGCGCTCCGTACGGCAGAAGCCGTCGTAGTCCACCAGCACCACGTGCGCACCCGCTCCGCCGGCCCGGGCGATGCGCGCGCCCCACAGGATGTGGTGAGCCCACCACAGGTGGACGGCATATACACTCCGCCACATCGTGATAATCCCATGCACAACAATAGATTGCATGGATTGGCAAATAGCGGGTCTCCGTGGCCCGCCGGTTGCCCATAGGCTCTTCCGGACGGCGCACCGCCGTCCACGGTGCAGCACGACAAGAGCACACCCGTCGCGAGGCGGGGCCGCAAAGCCAGGAGTCTCCCCCGGGAGATCGTCCGGTTGCCGAAGCTGAGCACACGATCTGTATTGCCCGCGCTTCGGAGTTCTTGTCGGCCGTGTGCCGCGAGAGACCGAGGCGCGGGCTTTCGTTTGGGCACCCATTCCAGCCCACACCCGGCCGGAAAGGAGGTACGGTGAGCACTCGACCGGATCGAAGCAGGAGGTGCTCCACCCGGAAGTGCCCGGAGGAGGGATCTCCAGGAGGAAGGTCGCGGCACCGTGGAAGGCTCCCCCAACCGGTGAGGCAGGTATGCGACGCATGAGGATGACTCTCCTCTCGGCTCCGCTCCTGGTGCTCTCCGCCATCGGCGTGTGGGCGTGCGCCGATGCGGCGGCCCCCTCCGGAGGGCTCCTGGCTCCCGGAGCCGCCCGGACGAGCAGTGGCATCGCCTCCGGAAAGCTCCGCAAGGTGGCCGGCTACGTCCCCCCCGACTCCGTGAGGGTCGCCTCCGCCGTCCTGGGGAAGTCGGGCGGGGAGCTGGCGGTGGGCGGGTACCACCTCCGGGTGCCCGGCGGCGCGGTGCGGGAGCCCACCCTGTTCGTCATGCGGATCGTGGACGACGGGACCCTCTCCCTGGAGCTCACCGCCAGCCGGACCGACCCGCAGGGGCGGACCATCGATGCGGGGACGAACGGGTTCGCCAAGCGGGTGACACTGAGGATGAGCTACGCGTGGGCCGCGCAGGGGATCGATCCCGACGCCGTCACCCTCGCCTGGGTACGCAGCGCGGACGATCTGGTGAGGGTCCCGAACACCTGGACGGACCGCACCGGCAAATACGTATACGGACAGCTCGAGCACTTCTCCGGCTACGCAGTCGCAGTCCCCTACTGATGTCCCCGGGGAACGCTCCCCGACCCGCACCCAGCAAGGAGGTCCAGATGCGGTACAACTGGCTGAGGCTCACGGCACTCCCGGCAATCGCCCTCGCGCTGTGGTCGTGCGACTCCCCCCGGCAGGGAGACCTGCAGGAGCTGGTCGGCCCGTCGGCCCGGCCCAGCGCGAGTTCCTCGGGGAACGGGTACCGTCTCCTGCGGGGGAACGACGGCTGGATCGGGACTTCCACGGCGCTGATCGGCTCCGGCGGAGGGGTCCTCCAGCTCGGGGAGCACGAGCTGACCGTCCCGTCGGGCGCGGTGAGCGCGCCGACGCTCTTCACCATGACGCTCGAGGACGCCGAGCACATCCGGGTGGAGCTGACCGCGACGCGTGCCCTTCTCCTGGGCGGCACGCTCGACGTGGGGAAGGCGGGATTCGCCCGGCCGGTGCGGTTGAAGCTGGGCTTCGCCCGCGCCACCGAGACGTTCGACGTGAGCACGCTGTCCATCGCCTGGACCAGGCCCGACGGCACGCTGGAGGTGTTCCCCACCGAGGTCAACCCGAGCGGGAAGCAGGCACGGGCCGAACTGGACCACTTCTCCGGCTATGCGGTCGTCGTGCCCCGCTCCGGAGGAGAGTAACGCGCCAACCCACCTACACCCCAGTGATCGTATGCTCGACACATTGATCGAAATGGGGAGGGAGGCCCAGCGCACCGGCGCGTGGGACGAGGCGCTGGCGCACTTCGAGACCGCGCTTTCCCTGGCCCCCTCCGAGGGTGACGCCAGAAGCACGTCGGACCTGCTGCGGTGGATCGGCTCGGTGCACCGCGAGCGGGGCGACCTGGACCTGGCGAGAGACCGGTACGACGCGAGCCGCGAGGCCGCGGAATCGGCAGGACTGCAGGAGCAGAGCACCGCGGCGCTGATCGGGCTGGCCACGGTGGAGCTGCTGCGCGGGGAGCTGGAGGCGGCGTCCGACCTGTACCTGCGCGCCCGCGAGGGGGCGGAGGCCGCGGGGGACGACCGCATGGTGGCCATGGTGGACCAGAACCTGGGGATCCTGGCCAACATCCGGGGGAACGTGGCGATGGCGCTCCTCAGCTACCGCTCGGCACTGGAGCGGTATCGCCGCCTGGGCGACGAGCCCACCGCCGCGCGTGCCCTGAACAACATGGGGATGGCGCACGTGGACCTCGCCGAGTGGGAGGCCGCGGAGCGGTGCTTCGCGGAGGCCGCCGAGCTGGCCGGCCACTCCGGGGACGCCTTCATGGTAGGGATGGTGGAGATGAACCGGGCGGAGCTGCACCTCAAGCGGCGGCGGTACGACGCGGCACGGGAGAGCTGTGACCGCTCGCTGCAGGTGTTCCACCGCCTGCGCACCAAGCCCAACATCGCCGAGGCGTACAAGTTCTACGGGATCGTCTTCCGCGAGACCGGGCACCCGGACCGGGCCGACACCCACTTCGCCCTCTCCCTGGGGCTGGCCGAGGCGTGCCAGAACCGGCTGCTGCAGGCGGAGATCCAGATGGAGTGGGCCATCCTCCACCTGGAGGAGGAGCGGAAGCAGGAAGGGATCCTGTACCTGAACCGCGCCCTCGGGCTCTTCCGCGATCTCCAGGCCCGGCGCGAGGTGCTGGACATCGAGCGCCGCATGACCCGTCTCCGGGAGCTGTACCTCCCCGCCGTGATGGGGTGGGGGGCGCGCCTGGGCGAGTCCAAGGATCCCTACCAGAGCGGCCACGCCGAGCGGGTGGCGGAGTACAGCACCAAGCTCGCCAGCGAAGTCGGAGTCGGCGAGTGGGACATGGTGTGGCTCCGCATCGGCGCGCTGGTGCACGACATCGGGAACGTGGCCCTCCCTGCCGACGTGCTCGACAAGTCGGATGCGCTGAGCGCGGAGGAGCGGGAGATCATGAAGGTCCATACCCTCATGGGCGACTCCATGGCCTCGCAGCTCGGCTTCCCCGCCGAGGTCCGGCCCATCGTCCGCAGCCACCACGAGCACTGGGCGGGGACCGGGTACCCGGACGGGCTGCAGGGCGAGGAGATCCCGCTCAGCGCCCGCATCGTGTGCCTGGCGGACGTGTACGACGCCCTGACCAGCCCCCGCAGCTTCCGGCCGGCATTTTCTCAGGAGGCCGCGTTGCGTATCATGCAGAGCGAGTCGGGCCGGATCTTCGACCCCACGCTCTTCGAGGTCTTCCGCCAGGTGCTGCTGAGCGGCACCCGGCCCGCCGCAAACTGAACCCGGAACCGGCCGTGAGGAGCGGCCGGTTCCACCGTTCCGCGGTGGACGGCCCCGCGCCGCACCCCACTGCAGTACCCGGAGGCTGAATGTACGTCCTCTCCAGCGAGCCCCGCCGCGGCATCCATCCTCCCTCCGGCGTCTGGGGGAGCGAGGATGAACCGGGAGCCGGCGCCGTCCCGCACCCGGCCGGCCCCCACCCGGCGCGTAGCGGGCCGGACGGGGGCGAGACGTACTTCCGGGCCCTGGTCGAGAACGCCTCGGACCTGATCATGGTGGTCACCGCGGCGGGGATCATCCGCTACGTCAACCGCGCGGTGGAACGGGTCCTCGGCTACGGCCCGGGGGAACGGATCGGGCGGAGCACCTTCGAGTGGATCCACCCGGAGGATGCCCCGCTCTTCATCGGGGCCTTCACCCGGCTGGTCCGGGGGATCGATCCGGAGAGCGCGCTGGAATGCCGCGTCCAGCACCGGGACGGTCCCTGGCGGGTGCTGGAGATGACCGTCACCAACCTGATGGGGGAGACGGAGCTGCAGGGGGTCGTCCTGAACGCGCGCGACGTCACCGACCGCCGGCAGGCCGAGGACGCGCGGCGGCAGCTCGCCGCCATCCTGGACGCCACCCCCGACCTGGTGTGCACCACCAACCCCCATGGCCACCTCCTGTACGCGAACCGTGCCCTGCGCAGGGCGCTCGGGGTGCAGGAGGACGAGGAGCTGCGCGGGAGGAGCCTGCTGGACCTCTTCCCCACCTGGGCCACCGAGCGGGTGCTGGTCGAGGGGATCCCGGCCGCCACCCGCGACGGGGTGTGGACGGGGGAGCTGGCGCTGGTGGATGCCCGGGGGGAGGAGATCCCGGTGTCACTGGTGTTCCTCGCGCACCGCTCCACCTCGGGAGCGGTGGAGTTCATCTCCACCAGCGCCCGCGACATCCGCGAGGGGAAGCAGGCGGAGGCGGCGCTGCGGGAGAGCGAGGCCCGCTTCCGCCAGGTAGCCGAGAACATCGAGGAGGTGTTCTGGCTGGTGGACTGCACGGAGTGGCGCCTGCTCTACGTCAGCCCGGCGTTCGAGAGCGTGTGGGGGCGGAGCCTCGCGCACCTCTCCGACGACCCCCGCTCCCTCCTGGCCGGGATCCCCGAGGAGGACCGGGCGGAGGCCGGGCTCGACGGCCCCCTGGAGGAGGTGTTCCTGGGGATCCCGGAGCGGGAGTACCGGATCGTGCGGCCGGACGGGGAGGTGCGGTGGATCCGCTCGCGGATCTTCCCGGTGCGGGACCCCTCCGGCGCCGTGTACCGGGTGGCCGGGATCTCGGAGGACATCACCCGCCGCAAGCAGAGCGAGGCACAGCTCCTCCACGTCGCCATGCACGACGGCCTCACCGGGCTCCCCAACCGGGCCGCCTTCATGGCGCGCCTCCGCAAGGCGCTGGAGCGGGAGGAGATCAACCCCCGCAGCGCGTGCACCGTGCTGTTCGTGGACCTGGACGGCTTCAAGCTGATCAACGACTCCCTGGGACACCTCCGCGGGGACGAGCTCCTGGTGGCCATCTCCCGGCGGCTGGAGGAGTGCGTGCGCCCGGAGGACATGGTGGCGCGCCTGGGCGGGGACGAGTTCGTGGTCCTCCTGCACAGCACCTCCCGGGTCCCCGACGCCGCCCGGGTGGCGGAGCGGATCCTCTCCAGGCTCGGGGAGAAGTTCGACCTGAGCGGGCACGAGGTGTTCACCAGCGCCAGCATCGGGATCGTCCCGAGCCTCGGGTACGAGCTCCCCGAGGACCTCCTCCGCGACGCGGACATCGCCATGTACCGCGCCAAGCTGGCCGGGCGCGGCGCGTACCAGGTGTTCGACGCCGCCATGCACAACCAGGTGGTCACCCGGCTGCGTCTGGAGATGGACCTCCGCCAGGCAATGAAGCGCGGGGAGTTCCGGCTGCACTACCAGCCGATCGTCTCCCTCACCAGCGGGCGGATCACCGGCTTCGAGGCGCTGGTGCGGTGGGAGCACCCGACGCACGGGCTGATCCCCCCCGCGGACTTCATCGCCGTGGCCGAGGAGACGGGGCTGATCGTCCCGCTGGGCTGGTGGGTGCTCCGCGAGGCGTGCAGGCAGATGCAGGCGTGGAGCGAGACGCACCCCGAATTCCGCTCGCTCTCGGTCAGCATCAACCTCTCGGGGAAGCAGCTCGCCCAGCGCGACCTGCTGGCCAGCGTGGTGGGGATCCTGCGCGAGACCGGGATGGACCCGCGGCGCGTGAACCTGGAGATCACCGAGAGCGTGATCGTCGACCACTCCCAGGCCGCGTCGGCCGCCTTCGCCCGCCTCAAGGAGCTCGGGCTGCGTCTGCAGATCGACGACTTCGGGACGGGGTACTCCTCGCTCAGCTACCTGCACCGCTTCCCGGTCGACACCCTCAAGATCGACCGCTCCTTCGTGGGACGGATCGCCTCCGGCGGCGAGGGCGGGGAGATCGCCCGTACCGTGGCCGCGCTGGGGCACAACCTGGGGATGGGGGTGGTGGCCGAGGGGGTGGAGACCGCGGAGCAGATGGAGCTCCTTCGGGAGCTGGGGTGCCAGCACGCGCAGGGGTACTTCCTCTCCCCTCCCCTGGAGCCGGCTGCAGCCGAGCGCCTCGTGCTCTGCGCCCCCTGCTGGTAACCCGCGCCGCGTCTGTCCCCCTGCCGGCGGGACGGGAGGCCCTCTCCCCGCCCCGCGCCCTCTCCCGGCCCTACCGGGTCCGCCCGCGCCTCCCCGCGGCCCAGTCCTCCCACACGTTGAACGACCGCATCTGCTGCTCCAGGTCGGTGCTCCGGACCAGCGCCTCGATCTGCGCGCGGGTCTGCCGGCTCCACCCCACCTCCCCGTTGGCGAAGCCGTAGGCCAGGGCGGCCGCGATCGCCGCGTTCAGCCGGAGCTGCTGCGAGTCGCACTTGTCGAACTCGTCGGAGCGGGCGTGGTAGTTGGGGCCGTACAGCGCCGGCTCCTGGTTGGCGACCAGGTTCGCTACGCCCTCCATCATGAAGTCGAAGTTGTCCGTCCCCACGATGGGGACATCCACCTGCACGAAGGGCCCCAGCCCCCGCACCGGCTCCAGCGCGCGGTCGGTGGCGGCGGCCACCTCCGGCCTCCCCCCGGTGAAGAAGCCGGTGATCCGGCCGCACCCGATGTCGAACGACGAGGCCATCACGTGCCGGTCCAGCTCCGCCGCGTGCGCGCGGGTGTACCCCCACGACCCGTGCAGCCCCTGCTCCTCCCCGTTCCACAGGATGAAGCGGAGGGTCCGGGCGGGGCGGATCCCCAGCCGCTTCATCTGCCGCGCCACGTCGATCATCAGCGCGACGTTCGCCCCGTTGTCCAGCGCGCCGCCGCCCAGGTCCCAGGAGTCCAGGTGGGCGCCCATCACCACCACCTCCTCCGGGCGCGTGGCGCCCCGGATCTCCCCGATCACGTTGTGGCTCGGGTACGCCGGGCCGGTCTGGATGTCCAGGTCGGCGGTGAGCGCCAGCGCCTTCCCCGTGCGCAGCAGGCGAAGCGCCCGGAGCGCCCCGTCGCGCTCCATCACCAGCATCGGCCGGGTGTTCTTCGGCCCGATGGAGACGTTGTGCCGGTAGAGCAGGTTGTTGGGGCGAGACCCGGTGTAGACCACCCCCGCCACCCCTGCCGCGAAGGCCCGCTGCTCGATCTCGAAGGCCTCGGCGTACTCGCGGAAGAGTCCCTCGATGTCCCGCAGCTCCCGGGTCTCCACCAGGAGGAAGGCTCCCCGGACCCGGTCGCCCAGGCGCCGGAAGTCGGCCTCGGTCCCGAACCCGGCGTCCAGCAGGGGAGCGGTGACTCCGCCACGGGGCGTGGGCGCGGAGTAGGGCATCGACGCCACCCGGGGCGCGAAGGCCACCCCCTCCCCCCGCACCGCGGCGGAGGCGGAGCGCTCCAGCCAGAGCGTGGGCATGGTGAAGGCTTCGGTGCGGGCGTCCACCCCGGCCTCGCGGAAGCGGGCGAGCGCCCACTCCACCGCCCGCCGGTTTGCCTCCGACCCGGTGGCGCGCCCCCCCACCTCGTCCACCAGCGACTGGAGGTCCCGCACCAGGGGGGTGTCGTGGAGGAAGGCGCCCACCAGCCGCTCCACCTCGTCGTGCGGGGTCGCCTGGGAGAGCGCGGGAGGCGGGGCCACGGCACCCAGGGCCGCGGCGAGGAGCGGAGCGAAGAGCGCGGGACGGAGCGGTCGCATCGGGGATCCTCCGGGTCAGGGTAGGGCGGGAGAGGTGGGGCGTGGCGCACGGGCGCGGAGCCCCGGGAGCCGCCACGCCCCTCCGCTACGCTAGCATCTGTCCCTCCCAGGGGCAAACCGGTGGCCCCGCGCTACAGTCGCAGGCCCGCGCTGCCGATCCTCTCCGGTGTACACGGACGAAGGCGCTCCGAGACCGCGAACCCTCCTTTCTTCTTCCGCGGCACCGATCCATGGCCCATACGCTTCCGCTCACCGCACGGCCTGCCCCCGCCCGGCCCGTCGAGACCCGCCCCGCGGCGGGTCCCACCCTCCGTCTCATCCGGCTGGAGGAGGGCGAGGCCTCTCCGCGCCTCCAGCTCCTCCGGGAGCTGCGGGTGGCGGAGGGCCCCCGGGAGGAGATCTTCGACCGGGCGGCGCGGCTGGCGGCGCGCGCCCTGGGGGTCCCCTTCGCGGGAGTGGTCTTCGTGGAGGGGGCGCGGAGCTTCCTCCATGGCCAGGCGGGCCTCCCCGAGCCCTGGGCCTCCGCGCGCGAGCTCCCGGCGGGGTTCGTACCCTCGCGGCTCGACGACAGCGGGGTGCTGGCGGTCGAGGACACCCGCCGCGGGACCCGGTTGCGCGGGTGCGGAATGGTGCGGGAGCTGGAAGGCCGGGCGTACGCCAGCGCTCCCCTGCGTGCTCTGGACGGGGTGCCGCTGGGGTGCCTCTTCGCCCTGGACATCCGTCCGCGCGGCTGGACGGAGGAGGAGATGGAGACGCTGGAGGCGGCGGCGGACGGGCTCACCGCCGAGCTCGCCCGGCGCGCCGCGGAAGCAGAGCGGGCGCGGACCCAGCGTACGCTCGACGAGCGGGACGAGTACTTCCGCTCCCTGCTGGAGAACACCCACGAGGTGATCCTGGTGGTGGACACCGACCGGGCCACCCGCTATGTCACGCCGGCGGCGGCGAAGGCGCTGGGGTACGCGCCGGAGGAGCTGATCGGCAGGGACGCCCTGGAGCTGGTCCACCCCGACGACCGGGAGCGGATCCGGGAGGTCATCCGCGAGGCGTGGCTCGGGAACGGCCGCACCCTGGAGGGACGCGTCCGCCACCGCGACGGCTCCTGGCGGACCTTCGAGGGGACCGGGCGCAACCGCCGGGACGACCCCGCGGTGCGGGGGATCATCGTCAACGCGCGCGACGTCACCGAGCGGCGCCGGGTGGAGGAGGAGATCCTCCGCCTGGCCGCCATCCCCCGCAACAACCCCAACCCGATCCTGGAGTGCGGCGCCGCGGGGGACCCCATCTACGTCAACCCGGCGGCGGAGCAGCTCCTGAAGGAGCTGCGGATCGAGACCGTCGACCGGATCCTCCCCCCGGACCACCGCCGGCTGGTCCGCGCCTGCCTGGAGGCCGGAGAGGGGTTCCGGGAGGTGGACGCGCGGGTGGGGGAGCGGGTCTTCGCCTGGACGTACCACCCCGACCTCCCCGCCGGCACCGTCCACCTCTTCGCCGAGGAGGTCACCGAGCGGAAGCGGGTGGAGGAGCGACTCCTCCACGACGCGCTGCACGACGCCCTCACCGGGCTCCCCAACCGGCTCCTGTTCATGGAGCGGCTCGCGCAGGCCCTGGAGCGGGCGGGGCGGCGGGAAGGGAGCACCTTCGCCGTGCTCTTCATGGACCTGGACCGCTTCAAGCTGGTCAACGACTCGCTGGGCCACCCCGCGGGGGACGAGCTCCTGCAGACCGTCGCCGGGCGGTTGAGGGGGTGTCTCCGCCCCGCCGACACGGTGGCCCGCTTCGGGGGGGACGAGTTCGCCGTCCTCCTGGAGGACCTGAGCTCACCGGAGGACGCCACCCGCGTCGCCGAGCGGATTCAGCGCGAGGTGTCCTCCCCCGTCACCCTGAACGGGTACGAGGTGTTCACCGGGGTGAGCATCGGGATCGCCCTCCCCTCCGGGATGGAGGAGACCCCCGAGGAGCTCATCCAGAACGCCGACACCGCCATGTACCGGGCCAAGGCCTCCCGCACCTCCCGCTACGAGGTGTTCGACTGGGGGATGCACGCCGAGATGCTGGAGCGGCTCCAGACCGAGATGAGCCTGCGGCGCGCGCTGGAGCGGGAGGAGTTCCACCTCCACTTCCAGCCCATCATCTCGCTGCGCTCAGGACGGATCGCCGGGGTGGAGGCGCTGCTCCGCTGGGACCACCCCGAGCGGGGGCTGGTTCCCCCGGGGGAGTTCATCCCCATCGCGGAGGAGACCGGCCTGATCCTCCCCATCGGGAAGTGGGTGCTCCACGAGGCGTGCCGCAAACTGCGGGGGTGGCAGGAGGAGTTCCCCGGAACCCCGCTCTCCGTCAGCGTCAACCTCTCGGTCCGGCAGTTCCGCCAGGAGGACCTGGTGGAGCAGGTGCGGGAGGTGCTGCAGGAGACGGGCCTGGACCCGCGCTCCCTGAAGCTGGAGATCACCGAGAGCGTGGTCATGGAGAAGTCGGAGACCACCACCGCCACCCTGCAGGGGCTGCGGGCGCTCGGGGTGCAGCTCCACATGGACGACTTCGGGACCGGGTACTCCTCGCTCAGCTACCTGCACCGGCTCCCGCTGCACGCCCTCAAGATCGACCGCTCCTTCGTGAGCCGGATGGACGCGGAGTTCCGGATGTCGCAGCTGGTGCGCACCATCGTCCCCCTGGCGCATACCCTGGGGCTGGCCGTGGTCGCGGAGGGGGTGGAGACCGCCTCCCAGCTCGCCGTGCTCCGCAGCCTGCACTGCGAGTACGCGCAGGGGTACTTCTTCTCGCTCCCCCTGGAGGCGCGGCGGGTGGGGGAGCTGCTGGCGACCGATCCGCGCTGGTGATCGTTCGAGGTAGCCGCGCCCCCACCGGAGCGCATCCGACATCCCAGCCTCACCCTGCAAGAAGCCCCTCCCCCGCGCCGCGGGGGAGGGGCTTCTTGCAGGGTGGACGCGGGCTACATCGCCCGCGCCCTCTCAGCGCTCAGGCGGTCCAGCAGGGCGGAGAGCTGCTCCTGCTCCTCCGCCGAGAGAGAGCCGAGGATGGCCTGCTCGGCCTCGGCCTGGGCGCGCGCTCCGACCTCGAAGCTCTCCCTTCCGGCATCGGTGATGGTGGCGAGTACGCTCCTCCGGTCACCGGGGTCGGGGACGCGCCTCACCAGACCGTCCACCTCCAGCCGGTCCACCAGCTGGGTGACGTTGGAGCGGACGCAGGACAGCCGCTCGGCGAGCTGCCCGAGCGGAAGGGAGTCCCCCGCGGCCACCAGGTGGCGGAGCACCCCCATCTTGGCGAGCGAGAGTCCCATCGGCTCCAGGCTGCGCTCGATCCGCTCCCCCACCGCCGAGCCGGCGTGGAGGATCCGCATCGCCAGCGAAGTTCCTCCGCAGACCGGTTCCCCTGCGATTTGGTTCATACCTGAATCATACTGGCTGCCGGGTGCCCCGTCAAGGGCGGGATGGCGGATCCGCCTTTTGTACTTCCAGCGCACGAAACTCTTGACAATCGATTTGCTAATACGTATTAGCAGACTATGTCTGCGACACACCCTCGCCCCATCACCGCGCACGACGTCGCCCGCAGGGCGGGGGTCTCGCAGACGACGGTCTCGCTGGTGCTGGGGGGGAACCCCCGGGCCCGGATCGCCTCGGCCACCCGGGAGCGGGTGCTCCGCGTGGCGGAGGAGCTTGGGTACCGGCCCAACATCCTGGCCCGCGGGCTGGTGC
>DATAAL010000276.1:0-2702 GCA_036260145.1 Longimicrobiaceae bacterium
CAGGTTGCGGTGCAGGCACCCCACGCCCTTGGGGCGGCCGGTGGAGCCGGAGGTGTAGATGACGTAGGCCAGGTGCTCCGGGCTCAGCGCCCCGCGCGCCGGATCGCTCTGCGGCCGATCCCGCCAGGCCGGGGCATCTGCTCCCAGGTCGAGCACCGGCATCTGCAGGGGCCCAAGCCGCTCGCGCAGCGCACCCTGGGTGAGCACCGCCACGGGGGCGCTGTCCTGGAGCATGTAGCGGAGGCGCTCCTGGGGGTACTCGGGGTCCAGGGGGACGAACGCCCCGCCGGCCTTGAGGGTGGCCAGCAGGGCGACGACCATCTCGCTGCTGCGCTCCAGGCAGATCGCGACGCACACGTCGGGGCCGACGCCGAGATCTCTCAGGTGGTGGGCCAGGCGGTTGGCCCGCCGGTTCAGCTCGGCGTAGCCGACCTGCTCGCCCTGAAAGGTGAGGGCGACCGCATCGGGGCTGCGCTCCACCTGGTGCTCGAAGAGCTCGTGCACGAAGGCATCCCGCGGATACGCGAAGTCGGTGGCGTTCCACGCCTCCACCACCTGGCGCCGCTCCTCCTCCGGCAGCACGTCGATGCTCCCGACCGGCCGACCGGGCGAGACCTCCAGCGTCTCCACCAGCCGCTCCAGCGCCGTGTGCATCAGCGCGCACACCCGCGTCGCCTCGACCTGGGCCACGCATCTCGCCGTGAGACAGAACCCGTCTCCCAGATCATCCACGGCCAGCGTCAGCGGATAGTTCGAGCGCTCCTCGGTGGAGATCCCCCTTATCCCGGCGAACGCGGCAGGAGCCTTCCGGGAGCGAGCCCTCCCCCTGCCGCTGTGCCGGAAGTTCAGCAGCGCAGAGAAGAGGGGCGCCGGCGCTTCCACCCCGCTACATCTCTGGGCGAGCGCCAGCGACGCGTGTTCGTGGCGCAACAGGTCTGCCAGCAGTGAATGCGTGCGCCGCACACTCGCCTCCACCCCCGCCTCTCCTACCTTCACCCGCACCGGAAGGGTATTGATGAACAGACCCATCACCCGGTCCACTCCCTCCCCGCCCTGCATCCGGCCGATCAACACCGTGCCGAACACCACGTCCTCCCGCCCGGATACCCGCGCCAGCAGCTGCGCCCACGCCACATGGCACAGGCTCGCCGCGCTCACCCCCAGCACGCGCGCACGCGTGCGCAGCCGGGCGGCCAGCAGCCCGTCCACCTCCAGGCGCGCTTCGTCGATCCCGGATCCGTCGCGCCGCACGTCCACAAGGCCGAACGGCGCGGTTGTCTCGGTCACGTCCCCCAGCAGCTCGCGGAAGAACGCCTCGTGCTCCGCCTGGCTCACCCCCAGCCGCGCCTGCGCGACATAGTTCCGGAACGGCAGCGGCTCCGGGAGCTCGTCCGCCCTCCCAAGCAGGTGCGCCTGCACCTCCGCCTGCATCACCTCCGCCGCCGAGTGGTCGGCGATGAGGTGATGATGCTGCCGGAGAAGCACCCAGCGGTTCCGGACTGTGTCCGACGCCACGCAGACTCGAATCAGTGGAGCTCGCCGGATGTCGAGCCGGTGGCGCCTCGCATCGAACCGGGCGTGGAGTTGCTCACCCACGTCTCCGTCGGCCGGATCCAGCTCCACCTCCTCGACCCTGAGCCGGGCCTCCCGCGACACCACCTGCACAGGCTGCCGGAGTTCCTGCCACTGGATTGCCGTACGCAGGATGTCATGCCGGTCGATCACCGCCTGTAATGCGGTCAGATAGGCATCCAGACGTTCACGACTGTCGAAGCTCAGCAGGCTCGACAGCAAGTACGGGTCTCCCTCCTCCGCCATCAGGTGATGGAACAGCATTCCCTCCTGAAGCGGCGCCAGCGGGTAGATGTCCTGCACGTTCCCCGCTCCGCCCGGCACCTCCGCCACGATGCGGTCGATCTCCGCCTGGGTAAGCTCCACCAGCGGCAGCATCTCCGGCCGGATCCCCTCGCACCCCTCCGGGATCCCGTTCGCCGGCACCTCCACCTCCTGAGACTCCCCGCCTGCCACCCGCGCCAGCTCCGCCAGCACCGGCTTCGTGAACAGCGCCCGCACGTCCGCGTGCAGCCCCCGTTGACGCATCCGCTCGATCAACGTGATCGCCAGCAGGGAGTGGCCGCCCAGCTCGAAGAAGTGGTCCCACCGCCCCACCCGCTCCACCTTCAGCACCTCTGCCCAGACCTGCGCTACCACCTCCTCCACCTCCCCCACCGGCGCCTCATACCCCCGCCGCGCGTACACCTCTCCTCCAGGCGCCGGCAGCCCCCGCCGGTCCACCTTCCCGTTCGGCGTCAGCGGCAGCCCCTCCAGCCGCACGTACGCCGCCGGCACCATATACTCCGGCACCCGCTCCAGCAGATGCTCCCGCAGGTGGTCCACTCTCACCTCGTCGGAGCCCACCCAGTACGCCACCAGCCGCCGGTCTCCCGTCTCATCCTCCCGCGCCACCACCGCCGCCTCCTGCACGCCCGGGTGCTCCACCAGCCGCGCCTCGATCTCCCCCGGCTCGATCCGGTACCCCCGCACCTTCACCTGCGTGTCCACCCGCCCCAGGTACTCGATGCTCCCCTCCGCCAGCCACCGCCCCACGTCTCCCGTCCGGTACAACCGCGCTCCGGCCACGCGCGAGAAGGGGTCCGGCACGAACTTCTCCGCCGTCAGCTCCGCCCGCCCCAGGTAGTCCC
>DATAAL010000277.1:0-3458 GCA_036260145.1 Longimicrobiaceae bacterium
AGGACCCGCGCGAGGCCAAGATCGAGGAGAAGATCCAGAGGTACGAGGACCTGGGCCTCGACCGAACGCTGGCCGAGAGCATCTACGACATCGCGCTGGAAGAGAACATCGACCCCGATGTGGCCTTCGGGCTGGTGCGCACGGAGAGCGAGTTCAAGAGCCACGCGACCAGCCGGGTCGGCGCGCTGGGGCTCACGCAGCTCATGCCCTCCACTGCGCGCTGGCTCCGTCCGGGCACCCAGCCGAGCGACCTCCGCAACCCGGAGCTCAACCTGCGGATCGGGTTCCGCTACCTGCGCGACCTGATCGACAAGTACGATGGCGACCAGCGGCTGGCGCTCCTGGCATACAACCGCGGCCCCGGAACGGTGGACCGGGTGCTGGAGCGCGGCGGCGACCCCGACAACGGGTACGCGGAGGCCGTCCTCACCGGCAAGGGAGTGCACTGAGCGATCTGGTGGGGTAGAGGGTGCACTCCTCAGCGGGCTCCGGGGCATTTGCTCCGGGGCCCTTTGCTTTTGAACTGCCAACTACACGACTGCATCCTGCCGTCGCTACTCTCTCCCAGACCTGGGAGCTGGGTAGCGACTCTCGGGCCGCCGGGTGAGGGCCCTCAGTCCCCCCGCACCAGGAAGATCCACTCCCAGCGGCCGGCGGTGCGGCGGAAGCCGGCGCGCAGGTCCAGGTACTCGGGCTCGGTGAGGTAGGCGGGGGGAGCGGCCCAGATCCTCCCGTCGCGGGTTCCCACCCCGCGGTCCAGGAGCGCGGGGAGGCGGTCGAGCGAGCGGAACCGTTCCTCCTGCCAGCGGGCCACCGTCTCGATGACCCCCTCCCCTCCCGCGCCGAACGAGGAGGTGAACTGCCGCGACATCACCGGGCGGAGCGCCTCCACGTCCCTGCGCAGGGTGGCGGTGCGCACCGCCAGGAGGAACTCCGCCAGCTCCCCCTGCGCGGCGAGGGGGATCGGGCGGGGCTCGTAGACCACGCCGCGCTTCTCCACCCACCCCACCACCTGCGGGGTGCACACCCCGCAGCGCACCCGGAGCGAGGCCGAGTCGGACTCCAGCACCTCCAGCCGGGTGAACAGGTACCGGAGGGTGTCCGTCCGCGCGGAGTCTACCCGCACCGGCGTCGCCGCCTCGCGCGTCCAGACTACCGTGTACGGGAAGGACGGCGGGGGCGGCGGCGCCGGGGGAGCCGGCTCCGCGGGACGCGGGGGGCCGCCGCAGGCGGCCAGGGCGAGCAGGAGGAGGGGGAGGACCTTCCTCGTGTGGATCATCTTCGTCTCGGGTTCGTACCGGGTGGACTGCTACGGCGACTCCTTGGACGCCGGAAGGGTGCCGCGGGTTCCCGGCGCCCTACCCATGGGGTAGATTCCGGCGCCCGGCCCCACCTTCCCCAGCGCATCGAGCCGTATGACCGCAGATTCCGCTCCCCCGCTCGCGCTCCTCTGCGCCGTCCCCCAGGAGGCGGCCGGGCTGCTCGCGGCGCTCCCGGGGGCGCGGGAGGAGGTGATCGGGCGCAAGTGGGCCTTCCGCGGGGTGCTGGACGGGGTGGAGGTGATCGTGCTCCCCACGGGGATGGGGAAGACCAACGCCGCGCAGGCAGCCACCGCGCTCCTGGAGACGCGCGCGGTCCGCGGGGTGGTGGGATTCGGGATCGCGGGGGCGTATCCCGGGTCGGGGCTTGAGGTGGGAGGGGTGGCGCTGGCGTCCGAGGCGGTATACGCCGACGAGGGGGTGCTCGCCCCGGACGGGTGGCTCTCGGTCGAGGAGATCGGGATCCCGCTGCTGGAGCGGGACGGGATCCGCCGCTTCAACCACTTCCCGCTGGACCCCGTGCGCGTGGAGCAGGCGCGCTCCGCCCTGGAGGCGGCCGGGATCCGGGTGCGCGTGGGACCCGCGCTCACCGTCTCCGCCTGCTCCGGCACCACCTCGCGCGGCCGGGAGCTGGCGCAGCGGCACGGCGCGCTCACCGAGGGGATGGAGGGCGCCGCCCTGGCCCACGTCTGCGCTCTGTACGACGTTCCGTTCCTGGAGCTGCGCGGGATCAGCAACCCCGTGGAGGACCGGGACCTGACCCGCTGGCGGATCGCCGAGGCGGCGGAGGCCGCGCAGCGCGCCGCCCGTGTCCTGGTGCGGGCGTGGACGGATTGAACCCCGAGCCGGTTTTCCGATGGAGCTGACCCTGGGCTACTCGCCCTGCCCCAACGACACGTTCATCTTCGACGCCCTGGTGCACGGCCGCGTCCGCGCCGACGAGCTCCGCTTCCGGGAGCGCCTGGAGGACGTGGAGACGCTGAACCGCCTGGCGCGCGGGGCGGAGCTGGACGTGACCAAGATCTCGTACGGGGCCATTCCCTACCTCCTGGACGACTACGTCCTGCTGCGGAGCGGCGGGGCGCTGGGGCGGGGGTGCGGCCCCCTGGTGGTGGCGCGCGAGCCCCTGGAGATGCGTGAGCTGCGGAGGAAGCGGATCGCCATCCCGGGCCGCCTCACCACCGCCAACCTCCTCCTCCGCCTCTTCGACGCGGAGCTGGAGGGGACGGAGATGGTCTACAGCGAGATCATGCCCGCCGTGGAGCGCGGCGAGGTGGACGCGGGGCTCATCATCCACGAGTCGCGCTTCACCTACGCCCGGCACGGGCTGGTGTGCCTGCAGGACCTGGGGGAGTGGTGGGAGCGGGAGACCGGCCTGCCGATCCCGCTGGGGGGGATCCTGGCGCGCCGCGCGCTGGGCGAGCAGACCGTCCGCAGCGTGGAAGACGCGATCCGCCGCTCGGTGGAGTACGCCTTCGCCCACCCCGAAGACTCGCTCCCCTACACCCGCGCCCACGCGCAGGAGATGGAGGAGAGCGTCATGCGGCAGCACATCGAGCTGTACGTGAACGACTTCTCGCGCGACCTGGGAGACGAGGGAGAGCGCGCCGTGCGCGAGCTGTTGGAGCGCGGGAGGGCGGCGGGGGTGATCCCGGAGGCGGGCTCGCCGTTCCTGTAGGGCCCCATCCCCCCGACCCACTTCCCCCGCGGGCAGGGGAGGGGCCGAGGGTGGGGGGGTGGTTACGTGAGGGATGTACGTCCGAAGGGGCGAGACCCGGGGCCGTTTCCGGGGCTCGCCGGAGTTACGCACGGTGGTTTCGTGCGTTACTCCGCGCCAGCCCGACCCCCGCGCCAGCGGGGGGCACGCCCAAACCCGCAGTTCCTAGCCGTTCCGAGCAGTTCAGCCGTTTCTCAGTCGTCATGGGCGCGCCTCACCCCCACCGGGCGCCCCTTCACCGTGGCGCGCCCCATGGCCCGGATCACCTGTTCGGCGTACTCCTCTGCCACCTCCACCAGCGCGAACTGGTCGGCGATCTCGATGGCTCCGATGGCTTCCCCCGGGATCCTGGCCTCCCCAGTGATGGCCCCCACCAGGTCCCCCGGCCGGATCCCCCGCCTCCGCCCCACACCGAAGAAGAG
>DATAAL010000278.1:0-3203 GCA_036260145.1 Longimicrobiaceae bacterium
CTCCCGGTCGCGCAGGGTGACGCCGCTGCGGAGCACGGCCCCCAGGGGGCACTCCTCCCAGGGGAAGGGGGTGCCGTCGGGGTGCAGGTAGTGGACGACGTCGTGGAGGACCCGGCCCAGGATCTCCTCCTGCCTCCACCCCAGGATCTCCTCGGCCGCCGGGTTCATGTAGGTGAGGCGCCCCTCCGTGTCCATCAGGCAGAGCCCCTCGGCCACATGGGTGGCGATGATCTCCGCCAGCTGCGGGGGGCCGCGGAGCCCCTCCCCGGAGGGGCGCGCGGGCTCCTCCGACGTTCCGGTGTGCTGCGGCGGCGAGGGGTCGCTCATCCCGGGCGCGCCGGCGAGGTCTGTCACCACCGGAACCAGGTCGAGCGCCCGCACCGCCCCCAGGGCAGCCTCGGCGGCCCCCTCGGCGCCGAGCCCGCTTATGAAGGCGCGCTCGAACGCCGCCCGCCACGCCTCCAGGCAGGCGTCGCGCACCGCCTCCGCGATGCGCGACGTCCCGTCCGTCACAGTGCCGGCCACCCGCGGCTGCCGGAGCTTACGGCCGGCTGGTGGTGTCGGAGCTCTGCACCATGCGCTGCATGATGCGCTGCTGCATCTCCGGGAGGAACTGCTGCATGCGGCGGTTGCTGACCTCGGTGCTCTTTCCGGCGATGACCGCCTGGGTAGCGAGGAGCCGCTGGCCCAGAGGGGTCTGGTAGAAGGCGCGGAGCTGCCGCAGCTCGTCCTCGGTGTAGGTCTCGGCGTAAATGCGCACGAAGTCGCCTCGGATCTCCTCCCAGTTCAACGCCTTGGCCATGAACTCGCGCATGATGTCCTCGAACTGTGCCATCATGGGGTTACCCTGCATCTGCGAGCGGAGGGTGGCCTCCGCCGTCTCGCCCATGATCTTCTGCATGTTCATGGCGTCCACCAGCTCGCTGGCCGCCCGCAGGCGCGCGGGGGTGGCTTCCTGTGCCGCGGACGGTGCGGCGCACGCCAGCACCAGGACCAGGAGGGGGAGAAGGCGCTTCATGGTGGGACCTCCGGAGGTGGGAGACGAGAGAGCCTGCACCGAACGGGTACTGCCAATCCCTGAAATCTGTTGTTTCCGCACGGAGATGACAACCCGTCCGTGCACGCTCATCCGGTCGCCAGCGCCCTCCTCAGGAGCCCGGCGGCCTCCGTGGGGTGCGACTCCCTCACCATCACCTCCGGCGTGTTGTGCCAGGCAGCGCACTCGCGCAGCGCCCGCGCCAGGTCCGCCGCCAGGGCGCGGGTGGCCCGCACCCCCGGCTCCAGGTGCAGGGCCCGGACCTCGAAGACGCCCTCCCGGCGGTGCGCCTTGGGGTCGAGCCGCCCCACCAGGGCGCCGCGTCGCAGGATGGGGAGGGCGAAGTAGCCGTAGCGCCGCCGGGGGGCGGGGGTGTAGCACTCCAGCCGGTAGTCGAAGCTGAACACTTCCCGGGCCCGGACTCGGTCCCACACCAGCGGGTCGAAGGGGGAGAGCAGGGTGGTGAGGCGGGGGCGCAGGCGCCCCGCCGCAGCGGCCTCCGCCCGCTCGCGGTGGTCGGGGTGCAGGTATCCCGGCTCGTCCCACCCCTCCACCTCCACCCGCAGCAGCGCGCCCTCCTCCGCCAGGCGGGGAAGGAGGGCGGGGGTCTCCCGCTTCGGCATCCGGAAGTAGTCCGCCACCCACTTCGCCTTCGCCACCCCCAGGGCGCGCACCACCCGCAGCACCAGGGCGCGGCGCACCTGGTCCTCCGGGGGAAGCCGGACGTCGTCCCACTCCGGGAGGACGCGCTCGCGGAGATCGTACACGCGCTGGAAGCCCTCCCGCCGCGCGATCATCAGCTCCCCGGCGGTGAAGAGCGACTCCAGGATCCGCTTCTCCGGCTTCCACTCCCACCACCCGGCCCGGCCGTCGCGCCGCTCGAAGTCCGCGGAGCGCACCGGGCCCCACTCCCGCACCCGCGCCAGGAGCCGCTCCGCCTCCTCCCGGTGCCGCTCCATGAACTCCGCCCGGTACTTCCACCCCATCGCCCGCGGGTCGAGCATCCGGCCCCGGAAGAGGGGGTAGTCCTCCACCGGGAGGAAGCACGCCTCGTGCGCCCAGTACTCGAACAGGGCCCCCTCCGACAGGAGCTCGTCCAGCCAGCGGGGGTCATAGTCCCCCAGCCGGCTCCAGAGCACCAGGTAGGGGCTGCGCGCCACCACCTGGATGGTGTCAATCTGCAGCGCCCCCATGCGGCGGATGGCGGCGAGCACGTCGGCCCGGGTGGCGCGGCGACGGGGGCGGGCGTCCAGCCCCTGCGCGGCCAGCAGCAGCGCCCGCGCCCCCTCCTGCGTCAGCCGGAGCTCACCCATGGCCGCGCCGCGCTCCCGCGCTCACAGCTTCCTCAGCCGCACGCGCTCCACCCGGTGGTCCTCCCCCTTCTCCAGCACCAGGCGGGCGCGCTTCCGGGTGGGGGCCACGTTCTCACGCAGGTTCACCAGGTTGATGGTGCTCCACACGCTCCGCGCGAAGGCGGTGGCCTCCTCGTCGGACAGGGTGGCGAAGGAGTGGAAGAAGGAGGTGGGGTCGCGGAAGGCGGTCCGCCGAAGGCGCTCGAAGCGCTGCAAGAACCAGGTCTCCAGGTCCGCCTCGGAGGCATCGATGTAGATGGAGAAGTCGAAGAAGTCGGAGACGAAGACGCGTGCCGGGCGCTCCCCCGGGTGCGCCCCGGTCTGCAGCACCCCCAGCCCCTCCACGATCAGGATGTCCGGCCGCCGGACCCGCTGCTCCCCCCCGGGGACGATGTCGTACGTCAGGTGGGAGTACACGGGGGCGGACACCTCCTCCACCCCGGACTTCACGTCGGCCAGGAAGCGGACCAGCCGGCGGACGTCGTAGCTCTCCGGGAACCCCTTGCGGTTCATGATCCCCCGCGCCTCCAGCACCCGGTTGGGGAAGAGGAACCCGTCGGTGGTCACCAGGTCCACCCGCGGGTGGTCGGGCCAGCGGGAGAGGAGCGCCCGGAGGACGCGGGCGGTGGTGCTCTTCCCGCTGGACACGCTTCCGGCGATCCCGATCAGGTACGGCACCCGGGCGGCGGGGCTCCCCAGGAAGGTGTCGACGGCGCGGAAGAGCTGCTGCGAGGCGGCGACGTGCAGGTTCAGCAGGCGCGACAGCGGGAGGTAGATGTCCGCCACCTCGTCCAGCGACACGTACTCGTCGGCGC
>DATAAL010000279.1:0-3894 GCA_036260145.1 Longimicrobiaceae bacterium
CCCTCTCCCACGAGGGGAGAGGGGAACGACGAGACCTGCCGTGCTCCCCTCCCCCCTTGTGGTGGGAGGGGCCGGGGGTGGGGGGCTCTGGAGCGGCCCGCCACGACAGCATCCGGGAAAAGAAACCGGGGCCGCCGCCCAAAGGCGACAGCCCCGCTCGTCACGTCAAACCCAGAAACCGATCAGACCGGGATCCGCAGCCGCTGCCCCGGCTGGAGCCGGTTGCTCCTCAGGCCGTTCATCCGCTTGATCGCATTGACGCTGGTGTCGTTGCGCCGCGCGATGGTCCAGAGCGACTCGCCCTTGCGCACCCGGTGCACCCGCGCGCGGGAGGCCACCCGGGCCGTGCTCTTCTTGGTCGCCCTCGCCGCCCGGGCCACCCGGGTCTCGCGCGCCCGCTCCAGCCTGGCCTTCGCCTCGGCCTCGACCCGGAAGCGGGCCCGGACCGACTCGAAGTTGGCGGCGTACTGCGCCCTCCGCCCCTCGGGGATCCGCACCCGGTACGGCTTCTTCCCGGGAGGGGTGATCCCCTTCACCAGCTGCGGGTTGAGGGCCCGCAGCTCCTTCTCGCTCACCCCCACCGCCTTCGCCACCACCTCCAGGTCGATCCCGCCGGGGACGTCCACCTTCTCGGTGGGGACGGGGAGGTAGCGCTCCACGTGGCCGAGGCCGTACTTGTGCGGCTCCTTGCCGATCAGCGCGGCCGCCAGCATCAGCGGCACGTACTCGCGAGTCTCAGCAGGGAGACGGCGACGGATCCGCCAGAAGTCCTCCTCCTCGCCCCGCTCGGAGCCGGTCTCCTGCCGCATCACCCGCGCGACCCGGTTCTCGCCGGAGTTGTACGCGGCCGCGGCCAGGTACCAGGAGCCGAACTGCCGGTGCAGGTCATGGAGGTAGCGCAGCGCGGCGTCCGTGCTCTTCTCCGGGTCGCGGCGCTCGTCCACGTACCCGTCCACCCGCAGCCCGTAGCGCTCTCCCGTGTCCTCGATGAACTGCCAGAGCCCGACCGCCGACGCCGTGGAGCGCGCGTTGGGGTTGAAGCCGGACTCGATCATCGAGAGATAGACCAGGTCCTCCGGCATCCCCCGCTCGCGCAGCTTGGCGCGGATCATCCCCTCGTAGCGGCCGGAGCGCTTCAGGTACAGCGCCATGCGGTCCGACTGCTTCTCGGAGAAGATGTCGACGAACCGCTCGACCGCGGAGTTGCGGACCACGGGAATGTCCCAGCTCGCCGAGGATGCGGGGGTTGCCGCTGCGGCCTCGGAGACCAGGCCGGGACCGGTGACGGAGCCCGGGGCCGGGGAAGCCGCGGACCGGGGAGAGCCGATTCCTGCCAGGGCAGAGCCGATGACGCTGCCGAACAGGACCGCTACGGGAAGTGCGGACCGAAACTGCATGCAGCCTCCAGGTTGAGATCTGGGACGACGATCGCGCCGAGAGGGATCCGGCGTCCTGCAGCGAACAGGATGGCGCCGCGATGGATGATCAATATAGAGGTTTCACGTGAGGAAATCAATGCGGCACATAAACATAAGCTCCCACGCCCACCGATCGGGAACACACGTTCACGCCCCCGCCGCCCGAAATCCCCGGTGCCGGCCCGTGCTTTCGGAGGGAAGATACCTGCTCCGGGACGCCAGGGTTCCATCCGTTGCGGCACAACGGCTTACACGCCCACGGCGGGAAATGCGCCCCTGGAAGGCGTAGGTGGCCGGAAGCAGGGCTAATGCCGCCTGCGGCGGGCGCCGCCGGAGGTGGAGGCGCGGATCAGCGAGGCGACGCCGAGCAGGAAGAGGAGGAAGGCGAAGGGCCAGGCAAAGAGACGGGGAACCAGGAAGCCGGCGACGGAGAGGAGGATCAGGAGCACCCCGAGCGCGCCGACCCATCCGGTGTCTTCCCGGCCGATCATCCGCTGCCCCACCAGGGCCCGCGCGAGCACCGACCCGGCCCGCGCCAGCCGCCCCAGCCCGCGTCCCAGGCTCCCCCCGCGGAAGGCGCGCCGCCGGGCCTCGCGCGCGGAGGCGCGGCCGGGCTTCTCCGCGTCGTCGGGGTGCTCGGCCACCAGCCGGTCCACCGCGCGGCGCTCGCGCTGCCCGATCCCCCGGGAGGACACCTGGGTCAGGGTGATCTCCACCGAGGAGTCCAGGTCGCGCAGGAAGAGATCCTCCATCTCCCCGGCGAACTCCCGGTCCAGCACCGTCACATCCATCTCCCAGTTCCCCATCAGGGAGGCCAGGTTCATGTTGCTGGACCCCACCCGCGCCCACACCCCGTCCGCCACCGCCGTCTTGGCGTGGATCATGGGCCCCTCCCACTCGAAGAGGCGGACCCCCGCCTCCAGGAGCGGACGGTACCCCGCGCGCGACATCCCCCCGACGATCGGCCAGTTGTTGTACGCGGGGACGATGACCCGCACGTCCACCCCGTCGCGCGCGGCGGCGGCGAGCGCCTCGGCCATGGCCGGCGGAGCGACGAAGTACGGGTCGGTCATCCACAGCCGGCGCTCCACCCCCACGAAGACGAACTGGGAGAGACGATAGATCCGGGAGCGCCCCGGCTCCCCCTCCACCACGCGCACGGCCACGTCCCCCGCCCGGGGAACCCCGTCGGGGTCGGCGATCTCGTCCGGGGGGAGGGGCTCCCCGGAGATCGCCCAGGTGCGCGCGAAGGCCCGGTTGATGACCGCGGCGACCGGCCCCCGGAACTCCACCCCGGTGTCGCGCCAGGGGGGGATCCCGGCGGCGGGGTCGCCCGCCCACTCGTCGCCGATGCACATCCCGGAGATGGAGGCGTACTCGCCGTCGGTCGCCACCACCTTGCGGTGGTCGCGGCGGACAAAGTTGAGGGGATCGCTCAGGCTGGGGCGGGCGAAGGCGCGCACCTCCACCCCGGCTTCGCGGAGAGGGCGCCAGAAGCGCCTCGGGGTGGCCCAGCACCCCAGCCAGTCGTAGAGGACGCGGACGCGCACCCCGTCCCGCGCGCGGTCGGCGAGTGCCTCCCGGAACATGCGCCCCGTGCGGTCGTCGCGGAGGATGTAGTTCTCCAGGTGGATCCAGTGGCGCGCCCGCGAGATGGCGTCCAGCCACGCCTCGAACGCCATGGGACCGTCCACCAGGAGGCGGGCCGCGTTCCCACGGATCTGGACGGCGTCGGAGGCGCGGAACATGGCCCGCTCCGCCTGGCGCACCAGGGCGCGGGTAAGCGCCAGAGACCCCACGGGGCGCTCGGGGAGCCCCGCGGGGAGGATCGGCGTCGGAAGGCGCTTCTCCGGTTTCCCCTCTCTCACGCTCGGGTGTGTCTCCGGCAGGCGGGGTGGATGTGGTCCCTGCGTGGGACCGTCTGCGTCATACGTCTACACGGGTGGGCGAAATCGGTGCCAGGTGCGGCTATGCGGCCCGGAGCGCCTCCCGGAGGGCGGCGCGGGTCCGTTCCACGTACCCTCCGCCGAACAGGACGACGTGCACCAGGAGGTAGTAGAGCTGGTACACGGCGCGGCGCCCCTCCGGGTACCCCGGGAGCAGCGGCCACGCCTCGGCGTAGGCGGCGTGGAACCGCGCGGAGAAGCCGCCGAAGAGCCCGGCCATGGCCAGGTCCACCTCCCGGTGCCCCCGGTACGCGGCCGGGTCCACCAGCCAGGGCTCGCCCCCCGCGCCTGCCACCACGTTCCCGCTCCACAGGTCGCCGTGCAGGAGAGAGGAGCCGTCCCGCTCCGCGGGGGCGAGGAGGCCGGGGAGGCGGGCGAAGAGTCGCTCCCAGTCGGCGGGGGGGCCGGGGGAGTGCCCGGCGTCGCGGGCGCGGCGGAGCTGCGGCTCCAGGCGGCGGTCACGCCAGAACTCCGCCCACCCCGCGGCGGGGGCGTTGGGCTGCGGGAGGGGACCGATGAAGTTGTCCTCC
>DATAAL010000280.1:0-5399 GCA_036260145.1 Longimicrobiaceae bacterium
GGCGATACTGCCGCCGGTCTATTCCGCTGAGAGCTGTTATGGGTACTGCGGGAACGGCGAACGGCTGAACGGCACCCGCTCCGCTCACCTCGGCTTCCATGCGCGACCTGGACGACGTGTTCGCCTGCCTCGCGGGCTCCCCGTTCCGGCGCCGCTTCCGGCTGCGCGGGCGCGAGCTGGAATACCTGCGCGCGCGGGGGATCGAGGCCGTCATGGAGCACGCGACGGGGTTCGTCGCCTCTCGGCTCGCCGTCGCGGAGCCGGCCAACGACGGCCGCCAGACGCCGATGCGAAACCATCCCGCATTCGTGGCGCAGCACGCCACCGCCACCTGCTGTCGTGGGTGCCTGGAGAAGTGGCACCGGATCCCCCGGGGGCGCGAGCTTACCGAGGAGGAGATCCGGTACGTCCTCGCCGCGCTGGAGCGCTGGCTGCGCTCTCAGGCGTAGGCTCCTCCCCGGCTCGTCGGAGAGCCCCGGGCCACCCCGCCCGATCCCCTTCAAATCCCGCCTGCGCAGCACCCTTCCTCGCTTGACCATCCCCCGCGCCGGTCCTAGAATTCGGATTCGGAAGCAACGCTCAGAACCGGTCGGCGAATACGCGGGGCTACGGGCCCCGTTCGCATACATGGAGAGGTGGATGGCCGAGCCGCTCGCGCCGCAGTACAACCCCCGGGAGACGGAGGGCACGCTCTACCGCTGGTGGGAGGAGCAGGGGTACTTCCGCGCCGATCCCGGCTCGGAGCGGGAGCCTTACACCATCGTCATCCCGCCCCCCAACGTCACCGCGCCCCTGCACATGGGGCACGGGCTGAACAACTCCGTGCAGGACATGCTCATCCGCTGGCGGCGCATGCAGGGGCGGGAGGCGCTCTGGCAGCCGGGGACCGACCACGCCGGGATCGCTACCCAGAACGTGGTGGAGCGTATCCTGGCCGGGGAGGGAAAGACCCGCTACGACCTGGGGCGCGAGGCGTTCATGGCGCGGGTGTGGGAGTTCGTGGGGCAGACCGGCGGGACCATTCTCGACCAGCTCCGCGCCATCGGCTGCTCGTGCGACTGGGAGCGCACCCGCTTCACCCTGGACCCGGGGCTGTCGCGCGCGGTGCGCGAGGTGTTCGTGCGCCTGTACGAGAAGGGGCTGATCTACCGCGGGCACCGCATCATCCACTGGTGCCCCCGCTGCCTCACCGCCCTCTCCGACGAGGAGGCGGAGCCGGAGGAGACCCACGGCAGGCTGTACCACCTGCGCTATCCGCTCGCCGCGGACGCGGATGCCCCCGGCCTCCCGCGACTTCCCGACGGCCGTCCCTACCTGGTGGTGGCCACCACGCGCCCCGAGACCATGCTGGGCGACACGGCTGTGGCGGTGCACCCGGAGGACGAGCGCTACACCGGGCTGCACGGCGTACGGGTTGACCTCCCGCTCACCGGTCGCACCGTCCCGGTGGTGCCGGACGCCTTCGTGGATCCGGAGTTCGGGACCGGCGCGGTGAAGATCACCCCCGCGCACGACCCCAACGACTTCGAGATGGCTGAGAGGAACGGGATCCCTGCCCTCGACATCCTCACCCCTGAGGCGATCGTCAACGACAACGCCCCCGAGGCGTTCCGGGGGCTGGACCGCTTCGAGGCCCGGCGACAGGTGGTGCAGGCATTCCAGGAGCTGGGGCTGCTGGAGAAGGTGGAGGAGCACACCCACGCGGTGCCGCACTGCTACCGGTGCGATACCGTGGTGGAGCCGCGCCTCTCCGACCAGTGGTTCGTGAAGATGAAGCCGCTAGCGGAGCCGGCCCTCGCCGCCGCGCGCGACGGGCGGGTGCGCTTCACCCCCGAGCGCTTCACCCGCACCTACGAGCACTGGCTGGAGAACATCCGCGACTGGTGCATCTCCCGGCAGCTCTGGTGGGGGCACCGGATCCCGGTGTGGTACTGCCGGTCCGAGGGGTGCTCCGAGACCATCGTGGTGCGTGAGGACCCTGCCCATTGCCCCCGCTGCGGGAGCGGCCACCTGGAGCAGGACCCGGACGTGCTCGACACCTGGTTCTCCTCCTGGCTCTGGCCCTTCTCCACCCTGGGCTGGCCGGACGACACCCCGGAGCTGCGGAAGTTCTACCCCAACGACACCCTGGTGTCCGGGCACGACATCCTCTTCTTCTGGATCGCCCGGATGATCATGGCGGGGCTGGAGTTCATGGGCGACGTGCCGTTCCGGGACGTGTACCTCACCGGGATCGTGAGGGACCACCTGGGGCGCAAGATGTCCAAGTCGCTCGGCAACGGGATCGACCCGCTGGTGGTGGTGGACCGCTTCGGCGCCGACGCCCTGCGCTACACGGTGCTCACCAACGCGGGCGCGGGGACCGACCAGGGGCTCAACTACGAGGACCTGGAGGAGGCGTTCGGCCCCGGGCGCAACTTCGCCAACAAGGTATGGAACGCCGGCCGCTTCGCCCTGATGACGCTGGGCGACGCCGAGCGGGTCCCGCTGGAGCGGGTGGCGGACGCGCTGGAGCTCCCCGACCGCTGGATCCTCTCGCGCCTGTCGCGCGCCGCCGACGAGGTGACGCAGGCGCTGGAGAGGTTCCGTCTCAACGAGGCGGGGCTGCGTGCGTACGAGTTCTTCCGGGGCGAGCTGGCCGACTGGTACCTGGAGGTGGCGAAGCCCCGCCTCCGCGGCGAGCTGGGCGACGCGAGCCGCGACGCCGCCCGCGCGGTCCTGGCTGCGGCGCTGGACGGCGCGATGCGCCTCCTCCACCCCGTCATGCCCTTCATCACCGAGGCGGTGTGGCAGCGCCTCCCGCGCGCCGCCGGCGACCCGGAGTCCATCATGGTCGCGGCGTGGCCGGAGCGCGTCCCCGGGTGGGAGGACGCCGCAGCCGAGGCGCGCTTCGCGGAGGTACAGGCGCTGATCGTGGTGGTGCGCAACATCCGCGCGGAATACGGGGTGCAGCCCGGCCGGCGCGTCCCGCTCCGGGTGGCGAGCGTCTCCCCCGAGCTGCGCGCCGACCTGGAGGCCAGCCTGCGTGCCCTGCGCGACCTGGCGCGGGTGGAGGAGCTCGCCTTCGACGGCGCCGCCGAGGGGGTGGGGGCGAGCGCGGTGCTGCGCTCCGGGGCGGAGGTGTTCGTCCCGCTCGCGGGGGCCATCGACGTCGACCGGGAGCGGACCCGCCTCCGCGACGAGGTGACGCGGCTGGAGGGACTGGTCGCCGCCACGGAGCGGAAGCTCGACAACGAGAGCTTCGTCTCGCGCGCCCCGGCGGAGGTGGTGCAGAAGGAGCGCGACAAGCTGGCCGGCTACACGGAGCAGCGCGACAAGCTCGCGGGGAAGCTCGCGGCGCTGGGGCGGGCGGAGTGAGGATGCGCGCTCTCTGGGGGCTCGCGCTCCTGGCGGGGTGCGCGCACATCGAACCCCCGCCCGGCGGTCCGGAGGACCAGGAGGGTCCGAGGCTGATCGCCACCCGCCCCGACTCCAACGCGGTCGTCGGCGCCTTCCGCGACCCGGTGGTGCTGGTGTTCGACGAGCGGGTCTCCGAGCAGGGGCTGGAGGACGCGGTGCAGGTCTCTCCCCGCACCAGCACCGTGGAGGTGGGCCACCGCGGCGACGAGCTGCGCATCTCGCTGCGCAGGGGGTGGGAGGCGGGACGGATCTATCAGGTCTCCGTCGCGCCCACCGTCCGTGGCCTGCTGAGCGGCCAGCCCGCGGAGCCCGTCAACCTGGTCTTCTCCACCGGTCCCCGGATCCCGGACACCCGGCTCACCGGGACCGCCGTCAGCCGTACCACCGGGTTGCCGGAAGCGAGGATCCGGGTGGAAGCGATCCGCGCGCAGGACTCGCTGGTGTACACCACCGCCACCGACTCCGCCGGCGCGTTCGCCTTCTCGCGGATCCCGGAGGGAGCGTATCGGGTACGCGCCTTCCGCGACCAGAACGCCGACCGCGAGCTGCAGAGCTACGAGGCGCGCGACACCGCCCGCGCCACGGTGGCCGCCGGCGCCGCCGCCAGCGTCCGCCTGCGCGTCCTCCAGCCGGACAGCACCGCGCCCCGGGTGGCCTCCGTGCAGCCGGCGGACACGGCACTGGAGGTGCGCTTCGACGACTACCTGGACCCGGCGCAGACACTGACCGCGGGCCAGGTGGAGGTTGTCCTCCCCGACAGCTCGCGGGTGCCGGTGGTCCGGGTGGAGCTGGGCGCGGCGGGCGAACGGGGCGAGACTCCCGCGCCCGCCGACACCACGCGCCCCGGGGCGCCGGCCCAGGGGGAGCGCCTCCCCTCGCAGACCCTGGTCGTGCGGGTGGGGCGCGCGCTCCCGCCGAACGTCGAGGTCCGGGTGCGGGTCCGCGGGATCCGCAACGTCAACGGGCTGTCCGGAGCGTCGGAGGGGCGGGGGAGGACCCCGCCCGCCGCGGCGCCGCGCACCCCGGCCGCCCCGCCGAGGTCCTGACCCGCGACCCTGCTCGATCACCGACTCCGAACCGTACAGGAACATGTCCGAATCCAGCGCCCTCTCCGGCCTGCTCTCCGGCCGACGCGGACTCATCGTCGGCGTCGCCAACCAGAACTCCATCGCCTGGGCGTGCGCGCGGGCTCTGCACGGGGCCGGGATGGAGCTCGCCCTCACCTACCAGGGCGAGATCATGCGCGACCGCGTCGTCAAGACGGTCTCGCAGCTCGGGGAGTTCCCGCTCTACGACCTGGACGTGCGGAGCGACGAGCAGATCGAGCAGCTCTTCGCGACGCTACGGGAGCGGTGGGGAAAGCTGGATTTCTTCCTCCACTCGGTCGCCTTCGCGCCCAGGGACGCCATGGCGAACCCGTTCATCGAGACGAAGCGCGAGGACTTCCTGACCGCCCACGACATCAGCGCGTACTCGCTGGTGGGAATGTCGCGCGCCGCGGCGCCGCTGATGGAGCCGGGGGGGAGCATCGTCACCATGAGCTACTACGGCTCGGAGAAGGCGGTCCCCGGGTACAACGTCATGGGCGTGGCCAAGGCCGCGCTGGAGGCGTCGGTGCGCTACCTGGCCGTGGACCTGGGCGCCCTCGGGATCCGCATCAACGCCATCTCCGCCGGGGCGGTGAACACGCTGGCGGCCCGGGGGGTGGCGCACTTCCGGGACCTCCTCAAGATCACGGCGGAGCGCTCGCCGCTGAAGCGGGCGATCGAGGTGGAGGAGGTGGGGAACGCCGCGCTCTTCCTGGCTTCCGACCTGTCGAGCGGGATGACCGGGGAGGTCATGTACGTGGACGCCGGGTTCAACATCACCGCCGGGTGAGATTGGAACTACTGCGTTCAGGCGCTTGGGGCGTGTCCCCCGCTGGCGCGGGGGCCGGGCTGGCGCTCCGTAGGACACGATACCACCGTGTCCAACGGAGTCGAGCCCCGACGATACCGCCG
>DATAAL010000281.1:0-2245 GCA_036260145.1 Longimicrobiaceae bacterium
CGGGGACGCGGGGCCACTTCTCCTCCGTGAGGCGCTCCTCCGTCCCCAGTACCTCCGGGGTGAGGGGTGAGGGGGGGCTGGGCTTGGCGGCGATGATCTGTCGGACCTCCACGCGCGGGTCGCCGACGGTCTCGACCAGCGTCTGCTCCACCCTCTCGGGCGAGTCGCCGGGGAGGAGGCGGCAGTTGACCACTGCGCGGGCGGTCTGCGGGATGGTGTTGTTGGAGTGGCCGGCCTCCAGCCGGGTGGCCGCCCAGGTGGTGCGCATCATCCCGTTGTACTGCGGGATGGCGGAGAGCCGCTCCACCGCCTCCAGGTCGGGCGGATCCCGGAGCAGGGCGCGCATGTCCTCGGCGGTCCGGCCGCTCTCGATCCCGGCCATGCGCTCGAAGAAGGCGCGCGCCACCTCTTCCAGCCGCACCGGGAACCGGTGCGCCGCGACCCGGGTCAGCGCGGCGGAAAGGTGGTAGATGGCGTTGTCGGGGGTGGGGAGGGAGCTGTGGCCGCCGCTCCCCCGCGCCTCCAGCTCGAAGTCCACGTACACCTTCTCGCTGGCCTGCAGCGCGTTGGAGATGCGCCGCCCCGCCCGCATCCGGCCGTACCCCCCTTCGTTGAGCCCGAAGGCGGCGTCCACCAGCTCGCGCCGCTCCCCGGTCAGCCACCTCGCCCCGTTGTGGTCTCCGCACTCCTCGTCCGCGGTGAGCGCCAGGATGATGTCGCGCTCCGGGACGAACCCCTCCCGGCGCAGGCGGACCAGGGTAGCCACCCAGAGGGAGGCCATGGCCTTGTCGTCGGTGGTGCCGCGGCCGTAGAAGTGCCCGTCCCGCTCCACGAAGGTGAAGGGGGGGGTGGTCCACTCCTCCGGGTGCGCGTTCACCACGTCCAGGTGGGCCAGGAGGAGGAGCGGGCGGCGCGCCCCGGTGCCGCGGAGCCGGGCCACCAGGTTCCTCTTGCGGGGGTGGGGCCCCACCACCTGCACGTCCTCCTCCGGGAAGCCGGCGTCGCGGAGCCGCCGGCCCACCGCCTCGGCGGCCTCGGTGACGTTCCCGGTGGTGTCGGTGGTGTCGATCTCGATCAGCTCGCGGAACACCTCGCGCGCGAGCTCGCGGTGCTCGGGCGCGGAGGTGGGTGCGGGGCTCGGGGACGGGTCCATGGGGGTGCCGTTTCGGTCCGGGTGCGGCGGGCGTCGCCCGCGGGGGAGCCTTCCCCCTCTGCCGGAAACGTGCCGGGCGCTTGCCCCGCGGCTCCAGGGGTGGCATTGTGTGCCGGCGTCCCACGCAACCGTTTCGCCCCGAACCCGCGTCCTCCATGCGCACCACCCTCCCGATCACCGCCTGCCTGGCGGCCGCTGTCGTCCTCCCTGCCGTACCGGCCGCGCCGCTCGCGGCGCAGGCGCGAGACCCGTACCTGGCCCGCGCCGAGCGCGTGCTCCGCGGCACTCCACTGGTGGACGGCCACAACGACCTCCCCTGGCGGATCCGCGAGGACACCCTCCACCCCGGCGACGTGGAGGCGTACGACCTCCGGCAGCGCACCCCGGGGATGACCGACTTCGAGCGGCTGCGGCAGGGGCGGGTGGGGGCGCAGTTCTGGTCGGTGTACATCCCCGGGGAGGCGTCGGACCCGGCGTATGCCCCCAACGGCCGTGTCTCCGGAACGCCCGGGTACGCCCGGGTGCAGCTGGAGCAGATCGACATCGCCCGCCGCATCATCGAGAAGTACCCGGACCGGCTGGCGTGGACGTACACCGCAGAGGAGATCCGCCGCCGCTTCCGCGAGGGGAAGATCGGCTCGCTACTGGGGATGGAGGGGGGGCACGCCATCGAGAACTCGCTGGGGGCGCTGCGCGCCTACTACGACCTGGGGGCGCGCTACCTGACACTCACCCACAACGTCACCCTCGACTGGGCCGACGCCGCCATGGACAGCGCCCGGCACGGGGGTCTGACCCCCTTCGGGCGCGAGGTGGTGCGGGAGATGAACCGGCTGGGGATGCTGGTGGACCTGTCGCACGTCTCCCCCGCCACCATGAGCGACGCGCTGGAGACCAGCCAGGCGCCGGTGATCTTCTCCCACTCGTCGGCGCGCGGGCTGGTGGACCACCCCCGCAACGTCCCCGACTCCATCCTGGTCCGGCTGAAGCGGAACGGGGGGGTGGTGATGGTGACCTTCGTTCCGGCCTTCGTGTCGCAGGAGGTGGCCGACCACCAGGCGGAGCGCGACCAGCAGGTCGCCGAGATCCGGC
>DATAAL010000282.1:0-3750 GCA_036260145.1 Longimicrobiaceae bacterium
GCATCTGCGCGCGCGGGTCCACCCCGGTCACGAAGACCGGCTCCCCGGCACTGTCCCCCGCCACCGGGTAGAACTGCGCTCCCAGCACCGGGGCCACAGCCGCCACCCCGGGCACCCCGGCGATCCTCCGCCCCACCCCTCCCGCGCCGCGGATGGTGGCCTCGCTGTCGAAGGGGAGGATCCCGCGGGGGGTGACGCGCAGGGCGTACCCCTTCGCCCCCAGCAGCTCCCCGAAGGAGTCGCTGAGCCCCGAGGCCAGCATGGTCATGTCCAGGAGGAGCGCCGCGGAGACCCCGATCCCCGCCAGTGCCAGCAGGGTACGGCTCCGCCTGCGGAAGAGGGCGCGCAGAGAGGCGGAGACGATCACCGCTCGCCCAGCCGCTGCGGGGGAACGTTCACCACCCGCCAGGCGGCCAGCGCCCCCGCCGCCGCGCCGAGCGCCAGCCCCAGGAGCGCCGCCAGCAGCACGATGCGCGGAGTCACCAGCGCGAAGCGGAGTGTGGTGTCGTAGTAGGCGGCGTAGTAGGCGTTGACGATCCGGGCGATCCCGATTCCCAGCCCCGCCCCCGCCGCGCTCCCCGCCACCGCGATCCCCACGGCCTCCAGGACGATGGAGCGGAACACCGTCCCCCGCGACACCCCGATCAGCCGCAGCACCCCCATGTCGCGGCGGCGCTCGTCCACCCGGATGATCATCACGCACAGCAGGAAGATGGCGCTCGCCAGGATGGTGACGATCCCGATGGCACGGTGGAAGCGCGACACCACGCGGAAGGTGGCGCTGGTCTCCTCGGCCAGCGCCCGGCTTCCGTACGCCCGCGTCCCGAAGGCCACCCCCTCGATCCAGCGCGCCGCGGAGTCCGGCGACGCCCCCGGGGCCAGCACCACGGCGAAGCGGTCCACCCGGTCGCGCGCGCCCAGCAGGGCCTCCAGGTCGGGGAGGTGGAGGCGCACCTCGTACTCGTTGCGGGCGATCCGGCTGGGGTCCGCGGCGCGCTCGAAGGTCCCGGCCACCACGAACGGGCGCGGCGCCTCCCCGCTCGCCAGAGCACGAAGGGCCACCGTGTCTCCCACGGCGAGCGGGACCTCCTCGGCCAGCCGGCGCTCCACCAGGATCTCCGGGGTCGAGCCCTGGAGCAGGGTGGCGAGGAGCAGGGCCGGGATCATCGGGTCCTTTCGAGCGGGTGAGCGCATGCGCCGGCGCGGGGTCTCCGAGCTCCGTTCAAGGTGTGTTCCACCCGGTGCGGGCGAGGGGGATCACCGCTCTTGACACCCCCCCCGGGGGGGTGTACTATGTCGCCTGTTGAAAATGGTTCTCAAACTCATATCCGTCTCTGCCATGCGTCTGATCCTCATCGCCGGAGCGGGCTGCGTGCTCTGCAGCTCGCCGGTCACGGCCCAGTCTTCCCGTCCCATGATCCCGTTCGCCCCGGTGTCCGCTTCCTTCGTGGCCGACACCGCGGTGCGCGTCCGCTTCGACGTTCCTGCGCAGCCGCTCACGGACGCGCTCAGCGACTTCTCGCGGCAGTCGGGGCTCCGCGTCCACGTGGACCGCGCGGCCGCCGCGGCGGCGCGGTCGCAGGGGGTGTCCGGCCGCTACACCGCGGCCGACGCGCTGCGCCGGCTCCTGGAGGGCACGGGGCTGGCGGCGCGGTTCCCGGACGACGAGACCGCGCTCGTCACCCCGGAGGGGGCCGGCAGCGCCGCTCCCTACTCGCTGACCCCCCTCACGGTGGTTGGCCAGCGGAGCCGCGGCTACGGCGCGTCGCGCACCCCCACCGCCACCCGGACCGACACCCCGCTCCGCGACACGCCGCAGTCCGTGAGCGTCGTCACCCGCGAGGTGATCGCCGACCAGGCCATGCAGGGGATGGCCGACGTGGTCCGCTACATCCCCGGGATCAGCATGGGACAGGGCGAGGGGCACCGGGACGCTCCGACCATCCGTGGCAACAGCTCCACGGCGGACTTCTTCGTGGACGGCGTGCGCGACGACGCCCAGTACTTCCGCGACCTCTACAACGTGGAGCGCGTGGAGGCGCTGAAGGGGCCCAACGCCATGGTGTTTGGGCGCGGGGGCGGCGGGGGCGTGCTCAACCGCGTCACCAAGGAAGCCCAGTGGGTGCCGACCCGCGAGATCGCCCTGGCAGGGGGCTCGTTCAGCCACCGGCGGGGGACCGTGGACGTCGGGCAGGGGATCAGCGGCGCGCTGGCCCTGCGCTTCAACGGCATGTACGAGAGCTCCGGCGGCTTCCGGGACGAGTCCGACCTCCGCCGCTACGGCGTCAACCCCCGGCTCGCCCTGGCCCTCGGCGCACGCACCACGGTGAGCGCGGGGTACGAGTACTTCAGCGAGGACCGGACGGTGGACCGCGGCATCCCCTCGTACCAGGGGCGCCCGTCCGGCGCGCGCATCACCACCTTCTTCGGCAACCCGGACTCCAGCTACTCCACCATGCGGGTGAGCGCCGCCGACGCGACGCTGGAGCACGCGGCGCCGAGCGGCCTCACGCTCCGCAACCGGACGCGCTACGCCCGGTACGACAAGTTCTACCAGAACAGCTTCCCTGGAGCGGTGAACGCGGCCGGCACGCACGTCACCCTGTCCGCGTACAACAACGCCACGGACCGCCGCAACGTGTTCAACCAGACCGACCTCACCTACGAGGCGGCAACCGGCCCCGTGCGGCACACGCTGCTGGCGGGCGCCGAGCTGGGGCGGCAGGAGACCGAGAACTTCCGCCAGACCGGGTACTACAACAATACGGCGACCTCGCTCGCCGCGCCCATCGACCGGCCCACCGTCACGACGCCGATCGCCTTCCGCCAGAGCGCCTCGGATGCCGACAACCGCACCACGGCGTCGGTCGCCGCGGTGTACGTCCAGGACCAGGTAGCACTCTCGCGGCACTGGCAGGCCATCATCGGCGTGCGCTACGACCGCTTCGCGGTCGACTTCCAAGACAACCGGAGCGGCCGGGAGCTGGACCGCAGCGACGACCTGGTCTCCCCGCGCGCGGGGCTGGTGTTCAAGCCGGTCGAGGCAGCCTCGCTGTACGGCAGCTACAGCGTGTCGTACCTCCCCAGCTCCGGCGACCAGTTCAGCTCGCTCACCGCGACCACCGAGACGCTGGAGCCGGAGCGGTTCACCAGCTACGAGGTGGGCGCCAAGTGGGACGTGCGGCCCGGCCTGTCGCTGACGGCGGCCGTATACCGCCTGGACCGCACCAACACCTCGGCTCCGGACCCGGTCGACGCCAACCGCCTGGTACAGACGGGGAGCCAGCGCAGCACCGGGGTGGAGCTGGGCGGCACGGGGAACCTGACGCCGGACTGGCAGGTGGTGGCGGGCGCCGCGTTCCAGAAGGCGGAGATCACCCGCACGACCACTGCCGCCCGGACCGGTGCGAAGGTGCCGCTGGTGCCGGAGCGCACCTTCTCCCTCTGGAACCGCTACCAGTTCCTCGGGTGGCTCGGTCTGGGCGCCGGCGTGGTGCACCAGTCCGACATGTACGCCGCCATCGACAACACCGTGACCCTCCCGGGCTTCACCCGTGCCGACGGCGCCCTCTTCCTGCGGCTGGGGCCGCTGCTGGAGGCGCAGGTGAACGTGGAGAACCTGCTGGACGAGCGCTACTACGCCACCTCGCACGGCAACAACAACATCATGCCCGGCGCCTCGCGTACGGTGCGCGTGATGCTGACCACGCGCCGCTGAGCTGCGGGTCGCGTCGGGGTCCGGCGTCCCCG
>DATAAL010000283.1:0-9768 GCA_036260145.1 Longimicrobiaceae bacterium
GTGGGGCCGGACTCGCGGACGGCTCCGGGGTGGTACTGACGATCCGGGCGAGCCCCCCCTCCTGGACCAGTGCCAGACCGTTGCTCTTCAGCACACTCTCCAGCATCGGGCGCAGCTCCCGCCGCGGGACGGGAGCCGGGCTGCGGAGGGTGACGGTCCGGGCCGGGAGGCCCGTGTAGGAGATGGCCAGCCCCGCCATCTCCGCGAGGGACGCCACCACCACCTGCAGCGGAGCGTCCTGGAAGTTGAGCGTCGCTCCCGAGTCGGCGGCAGCCGGGGCGGGCGCCTGCGCGGCCAGCCGCGCCGGCGCGGCCCCCAGGCACACCGCCAGCAGGAGGGGGACGAGGAGCCGGGCGGGCCGCGCGGCTCCGGGGGATTCTTGAGGGATCAACTACGGTGCGGGTTGTGAGGATCGGATCAGGAGGGTGGTATCCGGACCGGCGAGCCTGGCCTCGGTGGAGGAGACCGCCACCAGACGGAACCCGGCGATGGAGTCTCCCACGTTCACCACGCGGGGGGTGCTGCCGGAGACCTGGATCGCGGCGATCCCCCTCCCCCCGGCGAGCGCGGCCACGCCGAGCAGCCGGAAGTGCGGGAGCGGCGCCCGCGGTGGGGGAGCCGCGGACGGCTGTACCCCCGCGGCACCGGCAGAGGGGGGGGTGAGCGCCGGCGCCGGGACTCCGGTCCCCGGGAGACGGTACCGTCCCGCGGGCCGGGAGCGGTCGGCGCGGAAGGGGTTCCTGGCCACGGTTCGCAGCACCAGCCGGTGCAGGGCACCCGGGTCCGCCGCCGGGGCGGATGGCGCCGCGATGCCGACCCTCTCCTCTCTGCGGACGGTGGGCGGAGACGCATCCGGGAGGTGAGCCGTGGTCTCCCCCTGCGCCACCCCGGCGGCCGCCAGCGCGGAGGTGAGGAGGAGGGCGAGCGCCGCCCCGTTCTGCAGGGTCCAGTCGCGCGGCGGTCTCACCTCGCCCCCCCCGCGGCGGCGCGCGGGGCGCGCGTCGTGTCCCGGGGCGTGTCCTCCAGGGCGAAGCCGACCACCGTGAACCGGAACGCGAGCGCCTCCGGCCCGGCCACCTGCGTCCCGGGGGCGATCCCCCCCTTCCGCTCCACGGCGAGGTTCTCCAGGTGGAAGAGGGTCGGTCCCGACTCCAGGGCGGCGAGCAGGGTCAGCAGCCCCTCCAGGTCGCTCTCCCCCTCCACCTGGAGCGGGAGGGCGAGGTAGCCGTCCCGGGCGGGGCGGGCGGGGAGCGGCTCCAGGCGCGTGAGGAGCACCGGACCCTCCGCCGCCACTCCATCCACCCGGCGCGCCAGCGCGGCCTGGGCAGCGGCGACGGAGCCGCCCGGAAGCAGCCGCGGGATCCCGGCCAGGAAGCGTCCGCCGAGCACCCCGAACTCCTCCGGGTAGGCGCGGGCTCCGGAGAGGAGCGCGCGCTCCCGCGCGAGCCGCTCCCGCTCGCGCAGGAGCGTGGTGCGCGTGTCCTCGACCGCCCCCGCGTACGGGAGAACCGCGAAGCGGAAGAGGAGCGCCGCCGCGGCGACCGCGCCGCCCACCCCGGCGGCGCGCCGGTCCCGCGGGGAGAGCGCGCCCCACCTCATCGTCTGCCTCCGCCGGGAGCGCTCCCGGGCCTCCGGCCGGGTCGCACCTCCAGGGTCAGCGAGAACCTCTCCCGCGCCCCCGCCGGCGTCTGCTCCCGCCGGACGGGGGACCCCAGACGCGCCGAGCGCACCCACGGCTCGCTCTCGAACACGGGGACCAGCGCGGTCGCCGAGCGTGCCTGCCCGTCGAGGCGGAGCTCCCCCCCCGACAGGGCGAGCGAGGTGAGGTGTGCATCGGAGGGGAGCGCGTCGGCGAGGGTGGCCAGGATCTCCACCCAGCGCGGGCGCTCGGCTTCCAGCCCTGCGAGCGTCTCCACGCGCGTGCGCACGAACCGGACTTCGCCCCGGAGTCGCAGCGCCTCCGCCACCGCGGGGGCCATCCGCTCCCGGCGGGAGCGCAGCGCCTCCACCTCCCCGTGGAGCTGCGCCAGGTGCATCGCGCCCGTGGTCCCGAGGAGCGCGGCCGACAGGGTGCACAGGATCCCCGTGCGCCGGCGCTGCCGCTGCCGCACGGCGATTCTCTCCGGCTCCCTCAGGAGCAGCGGGGTGCCCGCCGCCGGGAAGGCCGCGCCCCACGCGGCGAGGATCTCGACGGAGAGGCCCGCCAGCTCCGGGACCCGCGTGAGCTCGATCCCCTCCCCGCTGGCGCCCCCTTCGGGAGCCCCCTCCCCCGCGATCACCACCCGGTCGGGGAGGTAGCCGTACCGGTCGCGGATCTCCGCCACCACCGTGAGCAGACGCCGCTCCGCATCGTCCGGCGGGGGGGGAGCGGGGTTCGAGCGCGCGATGCGCAACCGGCCCCGGTCCAGGCACAGCAGCTCGAACCCCCCTCCCCCGTAGAGCGCGAGGGCGGTCCTCCCGCGCCCCACGGCCGGGGACCGGCTCAGCGCGCCGGCCAGCGCGGCGGCCGGTCCCACCGTGACGCTCCCGACGCGGAAGCCCGCCTCCGCGGCCGCGAGGGACGCCGCCTCCACCCGCCGCGCCCCCGCGGCCGCCACCACGCACTCCCGCTCCCCCTTCCACCCGACCCGCGCCCGGACCAGGCCGGTCAGGAGTCCCCCCTCCTCCGCCGGGAAGAACCGCTCGGCGTTCTGGGCCACCATCTGCCGCAGCGGCTCGTGGCGCAGGGGCGGAAGCCGTAGCACCTTCAGCTGCCCCAGGGGGCGCAGCACCACCAGGGCGAGCTCCCCCTGCCGGGCCCCCGCGGCCTCGCGGATCCCCCGCAGCAGCTCCGCGAGCGCGGGCCAGCCGCCGTCCCCTTCCGGCGAGCCCACGCTCCCGGTGTGGAGGGTGCCGGCCCGGTCGCGGCTCCCACCCGGGAGCCCGACCACGCTGGCGTGGCCCGGGCCGAGGACCAGCGCGACCCGCAGCCGCGAGCCGCCCCGGCTCCTCGCCTCCCCCGGCGACCCGCTCCCTCCCTGGATCTCTTCTCTCATTCTTCCACCGTGGAAACCACCTGTACCGTGGCGCCCGCCCGCACTCCGACGGTGCGCAGGCGGGTACGGAGCGCTGCGTGCTGCACCGTTCCCTCGACCGTGATCTCGACCAGCGCGGGCTAGAAGCTCGCGCGGCGGGCGAGCGCGGCGAAGCTCCGCTGCAGCTCCGCGCGGGCGGGCGGCGTCAGCGCCGCCTCCAGCTCGAAGAGGTTGCGCCACGCGGTCCCCGCCTCCCGCCGGGAGATCACCACCCGGACCGCCTCGTCGCCCACCCCCGGGAGCGCCCGGAGCACCGGCGCGGGGGCGGTGTTCAGGTTCACGCGCCCCTCCCCGAGCACGGTGAGGTGCAGCACCGCCTCCCGCGGAACCCCGGCCGCCCCCTCCAGGCTCCGCAGCTCCTCCGGCGCGGCGAAGGGGGCGGTGCGCTCCCGCCGGTCCACGATGGCCAGGGCAGCGGTCGCGGCCGCCTCCCTCCCCATGCCGAAGCCGGCGAAGAGGCGGCTCAGCTCGTCCGCGGTGGCCGCGTTCAGCGGGAGGAGGGAGGCGGGGTCCCGCACCGTCGTGCGGTATCGCCCTCCTCCCGGGAGCACGACCTCCCCCAGCGCCGCGCCGAGCGTGTCGATCCGGTTCCACGCCTCGAAGAGGCCCGGGTCTCCCCCCGCGGCGGACACGGTGCGGGCCTGGAGCGCGCGCAGCCGCACCAGCAGGTGCGCCAGCCCTCCCCGGGCGGCCGCGCGGGCCCGCACCTCCACCGAGGTGTTCCAGGCTGCGCGGCGCTCCGCCCGGGAGCGGAGCGCCGCCTCCAGGAGGAAGCCGGCGACGAGGACCAGCAGGAGGACCGCCGCGGCCAGCGCGAACCCGCCCTCCCCGCCCCGCTCGCCGGTCCCCTTCATGCCCCGCTCCGGGGGACGACGAAGACCGGGAGCCGCAGGACGGGCGGGAGGGAGTCCCCCAGGATCCGCAGCTCGATCGCCTCCGGGAGCTGGGCGGAGGACCGCCAGGTGTCGGTCCAGGTACGCTCCCCGTCCACGGTGTGGAGGTACCGCACCGCCAGCCCCCGCGCGCCGGGGACCAGGACCTCCGGTGCGGCGTCCGCTCCCGCCGTGTCCCGCGTCGCCACCAGGGCGGAGGTGCCCGTACCCACCTCCCGGGCGATGCGGAGCATCAGCCGCGCGCGCCCCGGCTCGAAGGGTCCCGGCGCCAGGGTGATGAAGGAGAGCGCCGCGTCCGGGTCACCCCCGTCGGACACCCCGCCGGTCCCCTCGAAGTCCCAGGACTCCAGGCTCCCCTCCACCGTCGCCGCGTTGAGCCAGGCGACGAGCTGGCGCCGGACCGCGGCGGCGTGCGCGGCCTCCTCCCGCACCGCGGCCGCCCGGTCCCCGGCTTCGAGGAGGGTGTGGACCCCCCGGTGGACCATGAGCGCGACCCCGCCGGCGATCACGGTGGCGACCACCACCTCCACCAGCGCGAACCCCCGGCGGCTCACGGGGTGGCCCCTTCGTGGGTCAGGGGGGAGGGCCCGTAGCGGGTGGAGGCGGTGAACGCGCCCTCCTCCCAGGCCACCTCCACCGTCGCCTCCACCAGCTCCGGCTCTCCCGGCACCGGCGCGGTCTCGATCCGCCACCGGTAGCGGTCCAGCGGCGCGGCGAAGCGTCCCTCCCCCTGCGATCCGAACGCCGTCAGCGAGTCCCAGCGGAGGAACGGCGTGCGGAAGAGGAGGTCCTCCGCGAGCGCCGACGCCTCCGTCACCGCCCTCGCCCTGCGGCTCGCGCGCACGTCCGCCGCCGCCGCCCCCAGGGCGACCGCGAGCACCAGGCCGGTCACCGCCAGCGCCGCCACCACCTCGATCAGGGTGAACCCGCGGCTACTCCGTCGCGACACGCACCCTCCCGGTCCAGGGGTTCACACCCACCACCCGCCCGCGACCCTGTCCGTCGGTCACCCGTACCGGGCCGCCCTCGGCGCGCCCCAGGGGGCCGAACCGGAGCACCACCCGCGGCTCGCCGCCCGCACCCACGACGGAGGCGGTGCCGTCCCCCGGAAGGGTGCCGGCGTCGAGGAGGGAGTCGGCGCCGTCCGCCCCGAGCGCGAGGACCCGGTACTCCCCGCGGGGCACCCCCACCTCCACCGCCACCTCGATCCCTCCCCGCACCGCCGCCAGCCGGCTCCTGCCGAGCAGCTGCGCCAGTGCGTGGGCCGTCCTGTCCGCCCCGGAGCGCGACCGCGGGACGGCGGGAGCGGCGAGTGCCAGCACCAGGAGGAGGAGGAAGACCACGACCACCACCTCGACCAGCGTGAGACCCCTCTCGCCGCGGACCCGGCGCCCGGACCGGCCCCTAGAACCCCTCGGCATGGATCCCGTAGATGGCCTGCAGGAGCGCCAGCGCCACGAAGCCGATCACGCAGCCGAAGACGACGATCAGCGCCGGCTCCACCAGCGCCACCGATCGCTCCAGGCGCCGCTCGAGCTCGGTTTCCAGGAGGATCCCGGCCCGCTCGATCAGGGTGTCGAGCTGCCCCGTCTCCTCGCCCACCTCCGCCAGCCGGACGAAGGCGTAGGGGAAGGCCCGGCCGCGCCCCAGCGCCCCGGAGAACGACCCTCCCCGCCGCACCGCGTCCCTGGCGGCGCGGACGTCCGCGGCGATCGCCGCGTCCCCCGTCGTCCCGCACGCGATCTCCAGCGCCGCCAGGAGGGGTACCCCCCCGGCGAGGAGGGTGGAGAGGGTGCTCGCCAGCCGGGCTGTGGCGTGCCGGGCCCGGAGCGCTCCCAGCAGGGGGACGCGGAGGAGGAGCGAGTCCATCCGCTCCCTCCCCCGCTCGCTGGAGCGGAGGGCGGCGACGGCCGCGACCAGCGCCACCGCGCCCGCCACCAGGAAGGGGAGGCCCCGGGTCAGCACCTGCGACGCCCCGATCAGCACCGCGGTGGAGCGCGGGAGCCTCCCCCCGGAGTCCTGCAGTAGCGCCACGAAGCGGGGGAGGACGAAGAGCAGGAGGACCACCATGGCGCCCCCGCCTACCGTGAGCATCAGGAGCGGGTAGATCATCGCCGAGGTGACCCTCGCCCGCAGAGCGCGCTCCCGCTCCAGGTAGCCGGCGAGGCGCCCCACTGCCGCGTCCAGGTGTCCGCCGCGCTCGGCGGCGCGGATCAGGCCGATCGCCACTGGCGGGAAGAGCCCCGGGGGCTCGGCGAGCCCGTCCGCGAGCCGTCCCCCCTCGCGGACCCGCTGGCGCGCCGCGGCCACCGCCGCGGCCACGTCCGGGCGCGCGGTGCCGCGCACCCCCACCTCCAGCGAGCGGTCCAGGGGGAGTCCCGCCTGGAGGAGCGCCGCGAAGGTGGTGATGAAGTCCGTCACGTCGGTGCGGCGGGAGACGAAGAGGGCCCGGCGCCTCCGCACCGCGCCGTCGCCGGGAGGGTGGATCTCCAGCGGGAAGAGCCCCCGCCGCGCGAGCAGGCCCTGCACCGCGTCCGCCGAGGCGGCCTCCTCCGCCCCGCGCAGCGTCCTCCCCCGCGCGTCGGTAGCGCGGTACGCGAAGGTGGGCACCCCTCAGTCCCAGCTGCGGATATCCGCGTCGTCGCCGGTCCCCCCCTCCTTGCCGTCGCGCCCGTAGCTCAGGAGCTCGTAGGCGTGCTCCGGGTCGACGCCGGGGCTGCGGTAGACGTAGGGGTTACCCCAGGGGTCGGGCGGCACGCTCTTCTTCAGGTACGGGCCCCGCCAGTTGCGCGGCTGGGGCGCGGCGATGGGAGCACGGAAGAGGGCGGCGAGCCCCTGCTCGCTGCTCGGATAGTCGTCGTTGTCCAGCCGGTAGGTGTCGAGCGCCGCCCCGATCAGCTCCAGCTGCGACTTCACCGCGGTGGTCTTCGAAGACCCCACGTGCTGGAAGACGTTGGGTGCCACCAGCGCGGCCAGGACGCCCAGCACCAGGATGACGACGAGGATCTCGATCAGCGTGAAACCTGCCCGGCTGCGGGTTCTCCGATTCATGGCACCTCGGATGGGTTGGGAAAGGGTAGGGAAAACGCCTCCGCGGTGTAGCGGAGGCCGGTGCCCGGCCGGACCGGGCGGGGGTTAGGCGTGGGAGACCCGCAGCACTTCCTCGGGGGTGGTGACCCCCGCGGCCACCTGCCGCCACCCGTCCGAGCGCAGCGGGCGCATCCCGTGGGCGAGGGCGATCTGGCGCAGGGTGCCGACGCCCCGCCCCCGCAGGACCTCGGCGCGGATCTCCTCGTCCACGGAGAGCAGCTCGTAGACGCCCGTGCGTCCGCGGTATCCGGTACCCCGGCACTCGGGGCAGCCGCGCCCGCGCCGGAACCGCGACCCGGGGAAGCCCGCCGCCTCCATCTCGCGCATCACCGGCGGAGGCACGGGGTGCTCCTCGGCGCAGTGGCGGCAGACGACCCGCACCAGACGCTGGGCGAGGACCCCCTCCACGGTGCTCGCCACCAGGTACGGCTCCACCTCCAGGTCGGTGAGGCGCACGAGGGCCCCAGCCGCGTCGTTGGTGTGCAGGGTGGAGAGCACCAGGTGTCCGGTGAGAGCGGCCTGCACGCAGATCTCGGCCGTCTCGGTGTCGCGCATCTCGCCCACCAGGATCACGTCCGGGTCCTGCCGGAGGATTGAGCGCAGCGCGGAGGCGAAGGTGACACCCGCCTTGCGGTTCACGGGGACCTGAGCTACGCCGCCCAGCGCGTACTCCACCGGGTCCTCCACGGTGACGATCTTCTCCCGCCCGGTACGGATCTGCTCCAGCGCCGCGTACAGCGTGGTGGTCTTCCCGCTCCCGGTAGGACCCGTGGTGAGAAGGACCCCGTGGGGGCAGGCGAGTAGCGCCGCGAAGCGGGCCCGGGTGTCCGGCGCCATCCCCAGGTCCTCCACCCCGAGCCGCCTCCCCTCCGACTCCAGGAGCCGGAGCACCACGCTCTCCCCGTGCAGGGTGGGGAGGGTGCTCACCCGCACATCCACCGACCGCTCCTCCAGCCGCAGCCGCACCCGTCCGTCCTGCGGGCGTCTCCGCTCCGCCACGTCCAGCTCGGCCATCACCTTGAGACGGCCCACCACCGCCGGGACGAGCGCCGCGGGCGGGGAGGGTGCATCCACCAGCACACCGTCCACGCGGTACCGCACCTGCACTCGCCCGCGCCCCGCCTCCAGGTGGAGGTCGGAGGCCCGGGACTCCAGTGCCTCCAGGAGGAGGAGGTTGACCAGCCGCACCACCGGGACCTCCTGCGCCTGCGCCAGGAGGTCTCCCTCCCCCGCCTCCTCGGACGCCGGCTCCGCCTCTCCGGTGTGCAGGGAGGCGATCAGGGTAGCGGCGGTCTCCGCCTGCTCCTCCTCCACGCGCAGGAACTCCGTCTCCAGCTCGTCCTCCGGGACGATCTCCACCACCGGCTCGGCACCGTAGATCCAGCGCAGATCGTCCAGCGCCTGGAGGTCCGGGGCACCGGCGGCGAGCACCCGGAGGACGCCTCCGCCGTGTCTGGGGACGAGCCCCCAGTGTCGGAGATACTCCACCGCGAGTCTTCGCGGGGGTGTGCCGGGGGGCGAGGGAGCGTGCATCGGGAGGGTGGAAGAGGCTGCCTTGAAACGTACGGATAAAACATGACCGTGCTTCCATGCCCGCGCAAAATCCATGGCAGCAACTTGTTGCCGCTACGGACCAGCCTACCGCTGCGCCCGCACCCACCACTCCTGGAAGCGCCACTCGAGCCCGAGCAGGTTGCGCGAGGTCACGGGGGTGACGCCGAACAGACGGTATGCCCGGTTGGAGAAGCTCAGGTCGTCGACGTAGCCGAGCCTCTCCGCCACCCTGTCGACGCCGAGAGAGGGATCCCGCTGCAGCTCCAGCTCCGCGTGCAGGATGCGGGAGCCATCGTACCACCGTTCCAGCTTCGGGAGGTTCGCCTGCTGGAGCCGGTGCGCCAGGGTGCGCATCGGTGTCCCGATGCGGCGGCAGAGGTCGGCCAGGTCGGCGGCCACAGGAGCGGTGCGGAGCACCGCCAGCAGGGTCTCACGGAGCTGCCCGGGGACGGGACGCCGGAGCTGGAGCCAGCGGACCCACTCCTCGGCCGGGTCCAGGGGGTGGGCCAGGAAGGCCCGCAGCCCCTCCGCGAGGGGCTGGCACCGGAGGAGCACGGCGCTGCAGCCGACCGCACGGGCGTTGCTGGCGAGATAAAGAGCCTGCAGGGGATCCGGTCCCCCCAGCCGAAGCGCTACGGGCAGGGGCATCGCCATCCGGAGGAGGAGGACGAGCCGTCGCAGCTCTGCGAGGGCGACCCTCTCCGGATGGTCGGTGTCGAGCAGGAGAACGGATCCGCGCGGGAGGGGAGGGTCCCCGGGGAACGGCAGCTCTAGCGGGGTCCGGTACGGTGGGGGCGCGTAGGACAGGGTAACATGTTCGGGAAGACGAAGGTCGGGGTTACGTTCGGGTTCGGCAGGGTGGAGCGGGGGTCCGAGGCGGAGTTCGTTCGAGGATGCCTGTCTCAACATGGGTTCCGTCGACGGTGCACGTTCGGCAGCCGGCGGGACTGGAGGTCCTGCCGGTGCACGGGAGGCGACGACGGATCCGGAGGCAAGCAGCGATCCCGATCAAGGGCGATGGAGGAGATTGGGCAATCATCGAACTGAGAGTTGCTTACAGGACAGGCGCCTTTGAACGGCGCGAAGAGGCTGTTACCGAACGAAACAGCGTTATGCCTGCTGGATACAGTACCGATGAACGAACCGGGGAACTCCCG
>DATAAL010000284.1:0-7176 GCA_036260145.1 Longimicrobiaceae bacterium
AACAGCACCTCCGCGGCGACCGCGAGCGCCGGGAGCGTGGCCGTCTCGGTGTTCAGGTTGTGCAGCGAGGAGACCTCCACCCCGGCCAACCCGGAGCTCCGGCTCCCGCCCCCCGCGTCCTCCAGCGCGAGCGGGAAGGCCACTTCCAGCTGCGTCCGTGGAAGGATCCCGTACGCCAGCTCGGGCTCCACCTCCCATCCGTAGACGCCGCCGCCCCGGCGCTCCAGCCGGAGCGGCGCGAGCTGCAGCTCGAAGGCGTGCCGCTCCACCGGGAGCGCGTCCTCCACCCGGAGGGGACGGCCTGCATCCGTGTTGTAGTAGTCGGTCTGCGCGGCCGCCCCCGCCGGACCTGCGCCCGCGGCTCCCACCACCGCGGCGAGCACGGCGTGGCGACGAAGTAAGCGAAACGAAGGAATCGGCATGCGTCCGCTGTGCTCGGCGATGGTCGGTCGGGGTGGCGAAGGGCCCGATTCTATGAGTCCGGACGATCCCCGCAAGGGCGCTCCGGCGGCGGACCCGCGCCATCGGGAGCCAGCCGACCACCCGCCAGGAGTGATCTTCGACCGGGGTAGGGCCAGCGAACATCGTGCCGGGCGGGAGCGGAAGGGTCGCCCATACCCCCGGAAACGAAGAGCCCGGACCGTCCCCGCAGGAACGGTCCGGGCCCGGATGACCGGGAGCGCTCCTCACTCCTCCAGCTCCAGCAGGACGCTGACCTCGGCCCCCTGCCGGGTGTTCACCACCCCGGCGCTGCCGGCGGTGGGCTGCAGCCGCAGGAAGGCGCCCCCGAAGTGGTTGCCGAAGGCGAAGAGGCCCCACACCAGGTCGTGGCGCGCCACCCCCACCTCGCCGCTCTGGAAGCAGTACGGGACCGTCTCCAGGTACTCCTGGACGATCCAGTCCTCCTCGCGCAGGGCGCGGCCGATCGATCTCTTCCACTGCTCGTCGGTGCGGAACCTCCCGATGTGCACCTCGCACCCGCCGAAGGAGGTCGCCTTCTTGAGCACCAGCTCCTCGCGGTGCTCCGGCAGGTCGTCGGGGAGGCGCAGGGCGCGCCCCCGGAAGGTGGTGCGCGCGGGGAGGACGCGGCGCGTCCAGGGAACGTGCCGCTCGATCAGGCCGCGCTCCTGCGCGGTGAACTCGTCGGAGCCGGCGTGCTCGGAGACGAGCGCCAGGTTGCGCTTGTCGCACAGGATGACCGAGACGGGCCCGCTGAAGAAGTTGACCTGGCCCTGCTTGAAGTGCCAGAACACCTGGCGCAGGTCGGCGCTTCCGTCGTGCTGCTCGATGACGACGTGGACCGGGTGTCCCTCCAGCGTGAGGGAGTCCGCTTCCCCAACCAGATCCTCCGCCCCGCACACAAACACCCTACCCCCGGGCGCCGTCCCGGTGGCGGCCAGTGTCCGGCGCAGCTCCCGGGTGTACACCTCCGCGGAGTGCAGGGCCACCTGGTCGGGCTCGTGGGGGTGGGCCACCACGGCCACGTTGAACTCACCCCCGCGCCACGCCCCGATCCGGGCTGTGTCCTCCACCAGGTGCCGGAAGAGGGCGCCCAGGGTGTCCGGGGAGCGGGCCCGGAGGTTCCGCTCCCGGAGGAAGTGCGCGACCGCGGGAGTCTCCAGGTACAGGTCCCCGATGATCCCGGTCTGCAGCCCGCCGATGAACCCCCCCGCGTTGTACTCGATGCACTGGAGCCCGTCCCGGGTCTCGATGTAGTCGGCCCGGGAGAGCGCGCCCTGGATCCCGGTGGGCTCCTGCAACAGCAGCTCGGCGAATTCCTGGTTCAGGTTGAGGGCGATGAAGTTGTCTTCTTCCGTGTCCTCGGGCAGGGGGAGGTTCGACCGGTAGAACTCCATGAGGCGCGCCGGGTCGTTGTGCAGGAAGCGCTCGTAGATGCTCTTCATCAGCCGGTCGATCCCCAGCGCGACCCCCTCCACCTCGGCGCGCTGCGGAGCTCCAGCGAAGAGCGGCCACGACTGGAGGGGGAGCTTCCGCAGCGAACGCTCCGCGCGCAGGGACGCGAAGCTGTCCCGGCTCAGGTAGGCGGGGTTCCTCTCGACGAACTCCAGGAAGTCGCGGTTCGCCTCCGACCATCGGGCATGAACCGGTTTCGCCTCGGCAAGGGGGAGCATCTCGATCTCCGGGGTGGTCTGATCTCGTGGGGACGGTGGGATGGACCGCTGCACGGCCTCCGCCTTCGGTCTCTCCGAAGGTATCGGCAACGGTCGATGTCGTCCAGATGCTGTCGTAAACTAAATCGTGACGCTGTGCCCGCGGCATCGCTTCGCACCGGAAGCTCCGGAATGCGGCGGGGCCAGGCACCCGGCCTGGCCCCCGCGCCTGCACCGCCCGTCAGTCGTCCGGTTACGGCGTCACCAGGCTGTACACCAGGTGGTTGTTCACGGAGAGCGAGTTCTTGACCACGCCCTGGCTTGCACCATTCGACAGCGCGGCCTTCACCGTGGCCGGAGTGGCGGCGGTGTCCTGCTGCAGGTAGAGGGCGGCGACGCCCGCCACGTGCGGGGAGGCCATCGAGGTGCCCGACATGGTCGCGGAGGCCGTGGAGCTGCTGTAGCCGGCCGAGACGATGGAGCTCCCCGGGGCGAAGAGCGTGACGCAGCTCCCGTAGTTGGACCACACGGTCTTGGTGTCGGTCTTGTCCGTCGCGCCCACGGTGATGGCCAGCGGATGCCCGCCGGGCGCCCCGCTGCACGCGTCGATGCCCACGCCACCGTTAGGGATGCCGTTCCCGGCTGCGAGGACCACCGTCACGCCGGCGGCGATCAGGTTGCTGGTGGCCTGGTCCACCGTGGAGCTGCGCTGCGGGAGCAGGGAGCCGATGGACATGTTGGCCACCGCGGGGAGCGACGCATTGTCCGCCACCCAGTCCATCCCCCCGATGATCCCCGAGAACGACCCGCTGCCGTTGCACCCGAGCACACGGACCGCGACCAGGTCCACGTCCTTCGCCACCCCGTAGGTGGTGCCGCCGACCGTCCCGGCGACGTGCGTGCCGTGCCCGTGGCAGTCGCTGCCCTGCTGGGTGGCACTGTCCGGCATCATGTCGATCCCGAAGCTGGCCCGGCCGCCGAACTCCGCGTGGTCGTACCGGATCCCGGTGTCGATGATGTACGCGGTGACCCCGCTGCCGTCGTGGTTGTACGTGTAGCTGCCGTTCAGGGGGAGCGCCTGCTGGTCGATCCGGTCCAGCCCCCAGGTGACGGGGGACTGGGTCGTCGTGGCCACGATGATCCCGTCCTGCTCGATGCGCTGGACACGCCCGTCCAGGCGGAGCGCCTGCAGCGCCACTTCGGAGATCTCCCCGGCGAAGCCGGTCAGCACGGTCTCGTACACGTGAGTGGGCTGGATCCCGTACTGCAGCGCGACGGAACGCGGATCCGCGTCGTCGCTGAGGGTCACGATGTACCGACCCGGGATGAGACCGGTCTGGCTGCCGGTCGCGGGTCCCGACGGTGAACGGGGGGTGAGCGGCTCCGGGGCGGAGTCACAGGCGGCCAGGGCGGCCACGCAGGCCAGCACGGCGAAGGTCCGACGCATACTTTCTCCTGAGGAGGGGGGTGGGTACCGCACGCGGGGAGAGAGGCTCCCCGGACGCGATACTGCGCGGGGCACGCTCCGGACCGCGGAAGCGGTTTTCGTAAACATGTGCAAATGAACAACTTGTTTCTCAGCATGCGGCTCGGCTGCCGATTCGCTGCACATATTTGGTGAAATGCTATCTGCTTATTTGTGCAGGATTTCGCATTGCATGTCGTATATTATATGCAATCCAGGAAAGCCTCACCCCCGGCATGGACGTTGATTTTATCATACTGCCTTTCTATGCTGGAGTGTGTCCGCACCCGACAGGATTCCTTTCCCCTCGACCGCAGCCCCCATGAAACCGCCTCTCCGCCGGTTCGCCCTGTTCGGCGTTCTCGTCCTGTGCTCCTCGTGTGCGAACGCGTCGGCGGGTACGGGGGCTCCCCGGATGGAGCGTGACCTCCTGACGCGGGAGCAGATCCGCGAGCACGGCTACACCAACCTGTATCAGGCGATCGAGGCCGTTCGCCCGCGATGGCTGCAGACGCGCGGGACCGACAGCTTCAACAACCCCACGCGGGTACAGGTCTATCTGGACGACATACGGCTCGGAGGGATCGAGCACCTCCGGAGCATCGCGACGTCCGAGATCACCTACGTCCGCTACTACGACGGAATCTCGGCCAGCGCGCGCTGGGGACTCGACCACGGACAGGGTGTGATCTTCGTCTCCCGTCGCCCGCTCTGATCCCGGAGGAGCAGGTGCACTATCCGGGGGACGGACTGGCGGCGAACGCCGTGGAGGATGGTGACACGCACTATTTCACCCTGGAGGTGCCCCGTCCCGCGGTCTCCCCGGAAGCAGACCCACTGGTGCGCCACATCAATCGGAATCGCAGGTACTACATGGGACTGCTCCTGGAGGCGGCCATGCTGGAGCCGAGCCTGCGCGACGACTCTCCGCACCTGGCCTCAGTCAACGGCGACAGCCCCATCTGGCAGCTTCCGATCCTCGGCTTCGAGGGGGACCGGGTCCTGGTGCTGGAGCCGCTGGACGAGGAGGAGGACGGTGAGGCGCTCGGGTGGCGGGACGAGGAGGGCGCGGCCACCCTCGTCCAGATCGCCGCCCCCGGCGCGTACGGCGAGGCGGTCCAGGGGCTCAAGGAGCTGGAGAACCTGGACGCGGTTCTGCACCCCGCCCTGCGCCCGCCCCCCGCGCCGGCCATGCCTCCCCTGGCCCTGGTGGATCTGACGGGGAAGCGCCTGGAGCCGGTGACCAGCGGCACCCCGCCGTTCCCCTGACCCGGTCGCGGCGGCTGGTAGCCGCCGGTCTGGATCAATTGCCGGATGCGTTGCGCCAGGCGGTCCGACAGTGTCTGCCTGGTCACGGGCCTGAGCACGTCCCTCATGGCGGAGCTCCTACGCAGGATTGAGATAGGACTGTGGTCGGCTCCGAGTCGCCGGCCTCCACCCTGACGCAAATCCCGCCCTTTCCGGTCCGTGGGCCCCGCACGACGGCACCAGCCTTCCCTGCGTGCACCGGATTAGCGTAGAATATGCAGGTGCCTGCCTTCGGCGGGCACCATGCCTTACGGAGAAAGGGAGGCGATCATGAATCCGAAGCGGTCCGGTGCGAGCCCGGTGGTGCTCGTTCTCTGGTGCCTAGGGCTCCTGCTGGCGTCGGTGTATCCGGGGGCAGAGGCGGCGGCGCAGGGTCGTCCCGTCTCCGAGGTCGTGTCGGTCGGGTACGGCGAGCAGCCCATCCGGTACCTGACGGGCGCAATCGCCTCGCGGGTGGTGAGAGACACGGAGCGGGCCCCGGTCGCGCACGTCGAGGAGCTGCTCATGGGCCGCTTCGCCGGGGTGGAGGTGATCCGGGGCGCAGGTGGGAACTTCTCCGTCCGCATCCGCGGCACCCGCTCCGTGATGGGGAGCAACGAGCCGCTCTACGTGATCGACGGGATGCCGGTGCAGACGTCGGGGATCGGGAGCCCGCTCACCGGCATCAATCCGCACGACATCCTGCGTATCGACGTGCTCAAGGACGCGGGCTCCACGGCGATCTACGGAGTGCGCGGCGCCAACGGCGTGATCGTGATCACCACCCGGCAGGCCGGGAGCTAGCGTACCCCGCCCCGGACAACCCGCTCTCCGACCCCCCGGGCCCCCGGACTCACCCGAGCCCGGGGGCTCCGGATTTGCGTGTCCGCACCGCCGCCGGACTGCCCACCCGCGCGACGGCATCGAAGGCCAGCCTTGAGCGGGAGTCCTCCTGCTCCACCACGGGCCAGTCCAGCCGGTGGTGCCCCTGCAGCCCGATGGCCGTGACAGGGACTCCCTGCGCACAGAAAGGGTGGCCGGAGCCGTTCCGCCCGCCGAAGTGGCGAGCCGGGTCAGCCGGTCGTCGGGATCGTCGGCGCGGGAGCGGGATGAGCCGCCACGTACGCGGCGCGGAAGCGCCGGTACGGCTCGTCGTAGGCGGCGTGCGTCCCGGGATTGGGGTGCTCCAGCGGGACCCGCGCGAGGGTGGCTCGCGCCGCCGATGCCAGGTCGGGGAAGGCGCCGGCCCCGACAGCGGCGAGGAGTGCCGCCCCGTAGGCGGGTCCCTCCTCGCGGTCCACCGTGGTCACCGGGAGCCCGAACACCTCCGCCTGGAGCCGGCGGACGAAGGGGCTGCGCGCGCCCCCGCCGGTGAGGAGGAGGTGGCCCGGCGGCAGCCCGAGATCCCGGAGGATGGAGACCGAGTCGCGGAGCGCGAAGCAGATCCCCTCCAGCACGGCCCGGGTCAGGTGCGCCCGCGTGTGGGCCAGGCTGAGCCCCACGAACGCCCCCCGCGCGGAGGCGTCCCGGTGCGGCGTGCGCTCTCCCTGGAGGTAGGGGAGGAAGACCACCCCGTCCGCGCCCGGGGGGACCATGGCCGCCTCCTCGTTCAGCCGGAGGTCCACGTCCGGCGCTCCTGCCAGCTCCCGCGCGAGCTGGTTGCGGTACCAGCCGACCGCCCCCCCGGCGCTCAGCACCACCCCCATCAGGTACCAGGTCCCGGGGACCACGTGGCAGAAGGTGTGCGCCCGCATCCCGGGGTCCACCCGCGGCTCGGCGGTGGGCGCCAGAACCGTCCCCGAGGTCCCCCAGCTCGCCACCGCCTCCCCGGGGGCGACCACGCCCACTCCGGCCGCTCCGCAGGCGTTGTCCGCCCCGCCCCCCACCACCGGCGTCCCCTCCGCCAGCCCGGTCAGCTTGGCGGCTCCGGCGGTCACCCGCCCCAGCACCTCGGCCGAGCCCCCTACCTCCGGTACCAGCGTGGCGGGGAGCTCCATCGCCTCCAGGATCTCCCGGCTCCACCGCAGCCGCGCGGTGTCGTACATCAGCGTCGCCGAGGCGTCGGAGGGCTCGGTGGCGAGCACTCCCGTGAGCCGGTAGCGGAGGTAGTCCTTGGGGAGGAGTACCGTCGCCAGCCGGGCGAACGCCTCCGGCTCGTGCTTCCGCAGCCAGACCACCTTGGGGAGGGTGAAGCCTTCCAGCGCCGGGTTGGAGACCCACTCGCGCAGGACCTCCTCCCCCCCGGCGCTCAGCACCACCCCCATCAGGTACCAGGTCCCGGGGACCACGTGGCAGAAGGTGTGCGCCCGCATC
>DATAAL010000285.1:0-2050 GCA_036260145.1 Longimicrobiaceae bacterium
GGTCGGGACCGGTTCCGTCTCCGGCATGCTCGCGGAGATGCTGGCGGCGGGGATCAACAACAACACCGCCACGATCGCCAGCTCCGCTCTCCACGTGGAGGAGCAGGTGCTGGAGTGGTTCAGATCGATGCTGGGCCTGCCCGCAGGCTCCAGCGGGCTCCTGGTAAGCGGGGGCTCGGTGGCGAACCTGATCGGGATCGCCGTCGCGCGCACCGCGAAGGCGGGGGTCGACACGAAGCGGATGGGGGTGAGGGCGCTCCCGCAGAACCTGGTCCTCTACTGCTCGGAGGAGACGCACAACTCGGTGGACAAGGCCGCCTCCCTCCTCGGCCTCGGCACCGACTGGGTCCGGAAGGTCCCCACGGACGACGACTTCCGGATTCGCGTGGAGGCGCTGGAGGAGGCGATCCGGAGGGATCTCGAAGAGGGGCACCGTCCGTTCTGCATCGTCGGGAACGCGGGGACGGTAGGCACGGGGGCGACGGACGACCTCTCCCGCCTGGCGGACGTGGCGGAGCGCTTCGGGCTCTGGCTGCACGTGGACGGAGCGATCGGCGCCGTCCTGGCGCTCTCGCCCGCGCTCTGCCCGCGGGTGCGCGGCATTGAGCGCGCGGACTCCGTCGCCTTCGACCTCCACAAGTGGATGTACATGCCGTACGCGGTCGGAGGGGTGCTGGTCCGCGACCGGGAGGCGCACCACCGGACCTTCGCCAGCTCCGCTTCGTACCTCGGGCAGACGGAGCGCGGCCCCGAGGCGGACGCCCACCGCTTCCACGAATTCGGGCTCGAGCTCTCCCGGAGCTTCGGCGCTCTCAAGGTGTGGATGCTCGTCAAGGAGCACGGAGTCGACCGCTACACCCGCCTGATCGAGCAGAACGTCGGGCAGGCGGCCTACCTCGCCGGACTGGTCGAGGAGCACCCGGAGCTGGAGCTCCTGGCGCCCGCACCGCTGAACATCGTGTGCTTCCGCTACCGCGGGGCGGGAATCCCGGAGGAGCGGCTGGACGCGGCCAACCGCGAGATCCTCACGCGCCTGCAGGAGCGGGGGATCGCCGTCCCGTCGGGTACCCGGGTGCGTGGGAGGTTCGCCATCCGGACGGCGATCACCAACCACCGTAGCCGCCGGAGCGACTTCGACCTCCTGGCGGAGAGCGTGGTGGCGATCGGGCGCGAGGTGGCCGCGGAGGTTTCCGGCGATATATGAGGAGCCGTCACTTCCCCCCGGGGCAGGAGACCGGAATGCGAATCGAGACGCTGGCCGTACACGCGGGGCTGATGCCGGACGATGGTACCGGGGCCGTAACGCCGCCGATCCACCTCTCCACCACCTTCCTGCGGGCATCTGGGAGGGATGGAGAGCCTGATCGAGCACCGCGCCTCGGTGGAGGGCCCGGCGACACGTGCGCCGGCGAACCTGCTGCGGGTGTCCGTGGGACTGGAGCACCCGGACGACCTGATCGCGGACCTGGACCAGGCGCTTTCGGCATGAAGAAGCATCTACGCCTCTTCCAGGTTGACGCCTTCGCGTCGGAGGTGTTCCGGGGCAACCCCGCCGCCATCTGTCCTCTGGACGAGTGGCTCCCCGACTCCCTGCTGCAGGCCATTGCCGAGGAGAACAATCTGGCCGAGACGGCGTTCTTCGTCCCGGCCGGCAGCGCCTACCACCTGCGCTGGTTCACCCCGCGCTACGAGGTTCCGCTCTGCGGGCATGCCACGCTCGCCGCCGCGTTCGTCCTCTTCACCACGACGGACCCGTCGCCCTCGTCACTCACCTTCACGACGATGAGCGGTGAGCTGCACGTACTCCGGAGCGGAGATCTGCTCACGCTGGACTTCCCCGCGGTGCTCCCCCGGGTGTGCGATACGCCTCCACCATCCCTCTTGGGGGGGCTCGGCGCGCGTCCCGCGGCGGTGCTCTGTACGGAGGAGGATCCCAACTACCTCGTCGTTCTGGAACGGGAGGCGGACGTCGTCGCCCTCCGGCCGCAGCTCGGCCCTTGGGAGGAGCTCCACCCGCACGGAGTGGTGGTGACCGCACCCGGCGACCAGG
>DATAAL010000286.1:0-4251 GCA_036260145.1 Longimicrobiaceae bacterium
AGGGAGTGGCCGCCGAGGGCGAAGAAGTCGTCGCGGGCGCCGACGCGCTCCACCCCCAGCGCCCCTGCCCAGACGGCCGCCAGCCGGACCTCCAGGGAGGTGCGCGGCGCGACGTGCTCCCCGGCACCCGCGCTACGGCCCCGGTCCGGCGCGGGGAGCGCGGCACGGTCCACCTTGCCGACCGCGGTGACGGGGAACGACTCCAGCACCACGAACGCCGAGGGGATCATGTACTCCGGGAGCTTCCCGCGGAGCGAGGCGCGCAGCGCCGGTACCAGCTCCCGCATCCGCCGGCCCCGCTGCGGATCACCGGCGTACTGCGCCCATGGCGCGACCTCCGCCCCGCGCGCCGGGAAGGCCACCTCCCCTCCGCACGCCGGGTGGAAGAGGACGTCCACCTCTCCGGCCCTCCCCGGCCGCACCTCCACGCGGCGTCCCAGCCGCTCGCCGAGCGCCCAGAGAGCCTCCGGGTCCACGCCGGGGTCCACCTCCGCCAGCGCCCGGCGCACCTCCGCCACCGTGGCGACCCCCGCACGGGGATCCGTCAGCTCCAGCGCCCGCACGTCCCGTCCGACGCGCGCATCCGGGACGCCGAGCACCGCCAGCGCTCCGGGCGAGGCGATGAGCCGCGCCTCGACGTCCACGAGGTCCGACCACCTGCACGCCGGCGCCTCCGGGGGCGGCCCGGCGTCGAGGTGGAGGACCGCGTCGTAGCGGTAGCGCGACACCTCGTTGTCGTACTTCCCGCGCTTCGCCTGCACCACCACCCGCCCGATGCGGGGGATTCGCGTCCGCAGCGCCTCGAACAGCGCCGGATCCACCGTCAGCTCCTGCTCCTCCGAAACCCCCCGGTGCACGCGGGCACGCAGGTGCTCCACGGGGAGGTCGTCGGGCGCGCGGAACAGCTCCACCGAGGCGTGGAGCGCCGGCAGCAGCCGGAGGCTCCGCACGTCCCCGACGAAGATCCGCCCGCCGGGGCGCACGCAGGCGGCGGCGCCCTCCAGCACGTCCAGGAGGTAGTCCACCCCCGGGAAGTACTGCGCCACCGAGTTGAGGACCACCGTGTCGAATCCCTCGCCTTCGAGCCCTTCGAGCCGGTCCGCCCGCCGCCGCGACAGCCGCACCTGCGGCATTGCGCCCAGGTGCCGCTTCACGAACTCCAGTGCGACCCGCGAGAAGTCCGTGCCGTGGTAGTGCGCCGCGTGCGGAGCCACGCGGAAGAGGAGCAGCCCCGTCCCGCAGCCGATCTCCAGCACCCGCTCCGGGCGGAGCGCCAGGATGCGCTCGACGGTGCGCTCCACCCACTCCCGCATCTCCTCCCGCGGGATCGGCTCCCCCGTGAAGCTGCTGTTCCACCCGGTGAGGTTCAGCGAGGGGTCGGCTTCCTCCGTATCGCGCGCGTAGGTGTCGTCGAACACCGCCTCCCACGCCTCCACCTGCTCCCCGCCGGCTTCCGCGGCCGTCGCGCCGCCCGCGTGCTCCGGGACGACGTAGGCCACTAGGCGCCTGTCGCCCGGGGCGTCCTCACGCGCGAGCACCACGGCCTCGCGGACGCCGAGTGCCTCGCGGAGGGCGGCCTCGACCTCGCCGGGCTCGATGCGGAAGCCGCGGATCTTCACCTGCTCGTCCGCGCGCCCGAGGAACTCCAGCACGCCGTCCGCTCGCCACCGCGCCCGGTCGCCGGTCCGGTAGGCCGGCTCGCCCTCCACCTCCACGAACCTCTCCACTGTCAGCTCCGGTCGGGCGAGGTAGCCACGGGTCACGCCGCCGCCGGAGATCCAGATCTCGCCGGGGACGCCGATGGGGACCGGCTCCCCCCCCGCGTCCCGCACCCGCAGCCGTACCCCCGGGAGCGGGACGCCGATGGGGTGTCCGTCGATGCGTCCCGCGTCCGGGACCGCCCAGGTGGTGCAGATGATGGTCGCCTCGGTCGGGCCGTAGAGAACGTGCGTACGCGCCCCGGGGAACGCCTCCCGCATCTCCTCCAGCAGGTCCGGCGGCACCGTGTCGCCTCCGATGAGCAGCGTCCGCAGCCCCGGCAGCCCTCCTCTCTCCCGGGCGGCGTCGATCACCAGGCGCATCAGCGCCGGGACCGCGTGCAGGACCGTGGCCTGGCGCACCGTCTCCACCAGCGCCTCCACGTTCACCACCTCGGTCCGCGGGACCACGCGCACGGCGGCGCCGGCCGCGAGCGGCGCGAGCAGCTCCAGCAGGGAGATGTCGAAGGCGACGGAGGCCAGCGCCGCCACCTGGTCACCGGAGTGGAAGCGGAGCACCGCCCGGGCGGCGTGGAGCGTGTGGGCGAGCTGCGCGTGCGCCGCCATCACTGCCTTGGGGGTGCCCGTGGAGCCCGAGGTGTAGATCAGGTACGCCAGATCGTCCGGGGCTACGTGGACGCCGGGGTCGGATGCGCTCCCCCCGCTCTCCGGGCCGAGCAGGACGACCCGTGCCGCGCGCTCCGGGAGGAGCGAGGCCAGGTGGGGCTCGGCGACGACGGTGTCCGCGCCGGAGTCGGCGAGGAGGAAGGCCAGGCGCTCGGGGGGGTGTCCCGGCTCCAGCGGGAGGTAGACACCGCCCGCCTTCCAGGTCCCCAGGATGCCGACGAGGACAGCGGGGCCACGCTCCACGCAGAGCCCCACCCGCGCGCCGGGGCCGACGCCCGCCGCGCGCAGGCGGTTCGCCAGCCGGTTCGCGCGGGCGTCCAGCTCCGCGTAGGTGAGGCGCTCGTCCCCGTGGACTACGGCCGTGGCTTCCGGTGTCCGCCGGGCCTGCGCGGCGATCACGCAGTGGACGGGGGCCGCCGGGGTCTTCGCCGCCGGGCCGGTGCCGAAGGCCAGGAGCTGCTCGTGCTCCTCCGGAGGGAGGAGCGGGAGCCGGGAGAGGGGGGTCCCGGGGGCGGTGGCGGCGGCGTCCAGCAGCGTCCGGTAGTGGGCCGCGATCCGGCGCGCGGTGGCACCGTCGAAGAGGTCGGTGCGGTAGCGCAGGCTCCCAGCCAGCCCGTCTCCTTCCTCCACCAGCTCCAGCTCCAGATCGAAGAGCGCGTCCCGGATCCCCGGGAAGCGGGCTGCCGGTACCTCGCCACGGGCCGGGCTCAGCCGCACCCCCGGGAGCCGTGGCGCCGCCTCCTCGCCCCGGGGGGTCTGCAGGGAGAACATCACCTGGAAGAGCGGCGCGTGCGCCAGGCTCCGCTCCGGCGCCAGCTCCTCCACCAGCCGCTCGAAGGGGAGGTCCTGGTGCTGGAAGGCGCCGAGCGTCGTCTCGCGGACCCGCGCGAGGAGCCCGGTGAACTCCGGGTCGCCGGAGAGGTCCTGCCGGAGCGCCAGTGTGTTCACGAAGAAGCCGATCAGCCCCTCCGTCTCGCGCCGCGTGCGGTTGGCGATCGGGGTGCCCACCACCACGTCCTCCCGCCCCGAGTAGCGGGCGAGGAGGGCGTCGAACGCCGCCAGCGCCGCCATGTAGAGGGTGGCGCCTTCCCGCCGGGCGAGGACGCGGAGTAGCCGGACCGTCTCCGCGGGGAGGCGGAAGGTGTGCACCTCCCCACAGCCGCTCGCCACCGCGGGACGCGGCCGGTCGGTGGGGAGCTCCAGCAGCGCGGGCGCCCCCTCCAGCCGCTCGCGCCACCAGGCGATCTGCCGCTCCAGAACCTCCCCGCTCAGCCAGGCGCGCTGCCACACCGCGAAGTCGGCGTACTGCACCGGCAGCTCCGGCAGCTCCGGCTCCCGCCCGGCGGAGAAGGCCGCGTACAGGGCGCAGACCTCGCGCACCAGCACGCCCACGGACCACTCGTCGCTGACGACGTGGTGCATGGTGAGGAGGAGCATCCACTCCTCCGCGTCCGCGCGCGCCAGCATGGCGCGCAGGAGGGGGCCGCGCTCCAGGTCGAAGGGGCGCGCCGCCTCCTCGTCCGCCAGCCGCCGGAGCTCCGCTTCGCGCGCCTCGCCGGCGAATCCACGAAGGTCCACCTCGGGGAGGAACAGGGGGAGCGACTCCGTCACCACCTGGAACGGCTCGCCGTCCACGGCGGTGAAGACGGTGCGGAGCGCCTCGTGGCGTCGAACCGTCTCCCGGATGGAGCGCTCCAGCGCCGGCACGTCCAGCGCGCCGTGCACCCGCAGCGCGAGCGGGACGTGATAGGCCGCGCTGGCCGGGTCCAGCTCGTGGATGAACCAGAGACGCTGCTGGGCGAAGGAGAGCGGGAGAGGCCGGTCGCGGGGGACCCGGGTCATTGGCGGGGCCTGCGAGCCCTCGCGC
>DATAAL010000287.1:0-2148 GCA_036260145.1 Longimicrobiaceae bacterium
GGGTAGCTCGTGCTCGTGAGCCGGAGCGGCTGGACGATCCGCTGATCGATCGCCTCACCGACGTGCTGTCCCGTGAGCTGTTCGATGATCAGTCCGAGCAGGTAGTAGTTCGTGTCCGAATAGTGCACCCCCTCGCCCGGCAGAAAGTCCGGCGGATGCCGGCGCAGGATCACCAGCAGCTCCTGCAGGGAGAACGGCATCAGGGGATCAGCATCGTACTCGGCCTCGAAAGTGGCGTCAGCGGTGTAGCTGAAGATGCCGGCGGTCATGCCGAGCACCTGGCGGATGGTGATGCGGTCGCCATTGGGCACCCCGGACACGTATGGCTCCAGATGGTCGTCGAGCTGGAGCCGGCCCTCGTCCACGAGCTGCAGGAGTACGGTGGCAGCGAACGTCTTGGTGATGCTGCCAATGCGGAATCGGTCTGCCACGCGGATGGGCGCGCCTGTCGCCAGGTCTCCGGTGCCCTGGGCGTGCACCCAGGTACCGCGGCCGGGGATCCAGACCCCGACTGCCGCACCGGGCGACCCGGCCTCGGTCAAGCGCTGCTCCACAATCTGCTGCAGCGCCGCCTGCGTCTCGAGCGGGAAGGGTGGCGGAAACGGCGGCTGGGATTGCGACCCCGTGGTCGCCGGCTGGATCACGAGCGCGATCACGAGACTCCCCATCACGAGGAGCCATCCAGGAGCACCGTACCGACCCATCAATCACCTCTCTGGGGCACCGGCGAGCAATCCGTGAGCTGAACCTTCCTGGTGCGGCGAGAGCATACCGGCGGTGCCGCCACGGCAGAGAGTGCTCCTGCCAGACTGTTCGCGAGTCTACACCCTTCTGCTAAACGCTTGGCCGTCGTTCAGCCCCCTTGTGGTGCCGGGAGCAACGACGGCGACGGGCGGCCCCGCAACGTGGCCTCCCCCGCGGCCACTAGGAAGGCCAACAGCCGCCGTCCTTGCTGGCGGCACGATGCTATCACGGTCAGCAGCCGTTCCGCGAACCGGCTGCCTGCTGCGCTGTCCGACCCGAAGCTGCCCTTGCGCCACAGGACGGCCGGGCGCAACGCACGCTCCGCTACATTGTTAGTCGGCTCGACCCCCTCCACGCGGGCAAAGGTCCACAGGGCCGGCCACCACTTCGTCAGCTCGCGGCAGAGCCCCGCCGCTTTCCTGTCCGGGTTCTTCTGCCCACGCCGGAGCAACCGCCCCAGCCGGGCCTGGAGCGGCACCAGTCGTCGTTGCAAATCCAGGCGGTCAAACTCCCCGGCTCGGAACCGACTCCAGAAGGCGAACAGCCGCTCGATTTCGGCCAGCCCCCAGCGCCCAATCGGTTCCGCCTCCCCACCGCGGTCTGCCAGCCCCTGGAAGGCCCGTTTCAAGTGCGCCCAACATAGGGCCCGCCGCTCTGCCACAAACCGGTTATAGGCGGACCAGCGATCTGAGCCCACCACCCCCGTAGACGCGGGCCCCACCAGCGCTTCGACGACCGCCCCGCCTCGGCTGCGGTCAATCCGAAACACGGTCAGCGTGCCGGTCACCACGGTCCACAGCCAGGCCCGTCGCTGCTCCTGCCGCCAGCCGGTCTCATCCATGTTGACCACTGCCGCTTGCTGGACTGCTGCCCGGGCTTCCTCGATAATCGGCGCCAGGGCGGCACTCTGGGCCTGCTCCTGGCGCACCACGGCGCCCAGCGACACCCGGACCTGCCACAGGTCCTGCAGGAGCTGCCGCACTTCCCGCCGACTCAACCGATAGCGGCCACTCAGGAGCGCGATCACGGCGGTCAGGCGCGCCCCGAACGGCCGCCGCGGTACCCCCGCCGGTAGGTCCGCTCGAGTACGCTTCCCACAGGCCGCACAGCGACGCACTGCCATCTGGTACTCGGTGACCCGCACCGCGAGCGGCAGTAACTCCACCACCTGATGCCGCCAGACCCGGGACCGGCGCGGGGCCTCGGTGCCCGGGAAGGGCTGCTGACAATGCCGACAGCGCTCCGGCACCACGGGCACGATCTCGTCCACCTGCTCGACCGGTAACAGTGCCCGGTAGGCCCCGCGGTGCCCGGGCTGGCCGCCGCGCTTGCGGTCGGAGGGCGGCGCCTTCGGGCGCACCGGACCCTGGGGCGGATCAGACGAAGGCGGACGGGACGAGTTCT
>DATAAL010000288.1:0-1757 GCA_036260145.1 Longimicrobiaceae bacterium
GGGGGACCGGGAGGTGGTGTCCGGGAGCCTGCGGACCTCCAAGGTCACCCTGTCGGTGGATGCCTTCCTCAAGGAGGCGCTGGGCTCCGACGTCCGCGGCCAGCCCTACGGAGGGGGGCGGAGCCGCGCCGGCGGCTTCGAGATCGACCTGGGGTTCCTGGCGGGGGAGGACGACGCGGACCAGCGGGAAGCCAAGTGGACGCTGTTCGACCAGCAGATCCGCCGCAGGCTCTTCCGGACCGCGGGGGTGGAGGTGGAGGACGACGACCGCGACTCCGAGGCCAAGCCCTGACGCGCGGGAGCCGGGGCCGGGCCACACCGAAGTGAACGACCCCTCCCCGGCACTCCGGGGAGGGGTCGCTGGTCTGTTTCCTACGTACGGGGCCTCCAGCGCGTGTTGGCGGGCGGGTTGCTGGGGTTGCAGGCGGCCATCACCAGCTGGGTCCCGTTGGTCCCGGACGGGGCCGAGACGCAGTTGCCGCTTCCACCCATCCACTGGTTGCTACCCAGGAAGTACCAGTGCTGGCTGTCGCCCGGGCCGGTGAGCGGACGGCAGGGCCAGATCTTGACCGGGTCTCCGATGCGGCCGGCCGTCGGGTAGTAGTCCATGCACATCTGGTAGCCCCGCGGACCCGTCTGTCCCTTCTGCACCACCACGTGCCCGTCGCTCAGCCGCTGGAAGTACTGGTTCACGGAGGACTGGCAGGAGTAGACGTCGATGTGGTTCCCATCGCTCAGGTCTCCCCGGTACACGTCCATGCATTTGCCCGGGTAGGCGTAGCTCTCGAACATGTAGTACTGGGCCTGGGCCCCGCCGGGGAGTCCCACGAACGCGGCGGCGGCGAGCAGAACACCGAGCCACAGGGGGAACGAGCGGGAGCGTCGGGTGGAATGCATGGCTTCTCCTTGTGGAAAGTGCCGCGGGGGAACGCGCCGCCGGTCCGGCGAACGGGGCCGTGGCGAGCGCATGGGATTGTAAACGTCTGAATATCCGGCGGCAAGTGTCCCGCCCGGATCGCGCCGGTTCGCGAAGAGGGTGGACCCTCCCGGGGGCTGAGGGGTTCCAGGGGTCCCGGGCCATGGGGGTCCGGGGAGAAAGGTGCTTCGGAAATGGACGCTCTGTTCGCCTCCGCGTGGGGGCCGCTCGTGATCTTTTCGCTCCGCATCGTGGACGTGTCGCTCGCCACGCTGCGGATGCTTCTTTCCGTCCGGGGACAGAAGCACGTGGTCCCCGTGATCGGCTTCTTCGAGGTGCTGGTCTGGATCTTCGCGGTGGGGAACGCCATCCGCCACCTGGACTCCCCGCTGCACCTGCTCGGCTACGCCGCCGGGTTCGCATCGGGCTCGCTGGTGGGGCTCTGGATCGAGGAGAAGATGGCGCTGGGGCTGGCGACCCTGCGCGTGATGTCGCAGCACGGCGGGGTAGAGATCGCCGAGGCGCTGCGGGAGCGCGGCTTCGGGGTGACGGAGTTCTCCGGGTACGGCCGGGAGGGGACGGTGGAGGTGGTCTACGCGGTTCTGCGGCGCCGGGACCTCCGCGTCGCCTTCGAGCAGGTGGGGATCTGGGACCCCCACGCCTTCGTCACGGTGGAGGAGCCCCGCGCCATCCAGAGGGGGTGGATGATGGGGCGGCGCCGCAAGTAGCGCCCGGCGGGCGCGGGGCGTCTACGCCTGGGCCAGCGTCGCCGTCCACTCGCACGCTTCGCTGCCGCGGGCCTCGCACACCGTGTGCTCCGGGAGGTAGCCCCGGCCGGTGT
>DATAAL010000289.1:0-5213 GCA_036260145.1 Longimicrobiaceae bacterium
AGGCGCGGCTGGTGAGCTACGTGGTGGCGGAGGAGGGGATGGACCCCTCGGCGGCCGAGCTGCGGGGTTGGCTCGCCGAACGGCTCCCGTCATACCTCGTGCCGTCCGTGTTCGTGGCGCTGGACGCGCTCCCTCTCACCCCCAGCGGCAAGCTGGACCGGCGGGCCCTGCCCGCACCCGCGTCGGCGCGCGAGGAGCACGTGTTCGTGGCACCGCGCGACCTCCTGGAGCTGCAGCTCGCCCACGTCTGGGAAGAGCTGCTGGGCACCCCGGTCGGAGTGCGGGACGACTTCTTCGCCCGCGGGGGACACTCGCTCCTCGCCCTGCGCCTCGTTGCAGCGGTGGAGCGGCTCACCGGCAGACGAGTCCCCCTGGCGACGCTGCTCGCCGCGCCCACCGTGGAGCGGCTCGCCTGCGCACTACGGGGCGAGGGGCCGCTCCCGGCGGTGGATGCGCCGGTGCCCCTCCAGGCGGGCGGAGGGGAACGGCCGCTCTTCTTCGTCCACGCCGCGGGGGGCAACGTGGCCTCGTACGCCGCACTGGCCCGGCACCTGGGCCCCGACCAGCCCGTCTACGGCCTGCAGTCCAGAGGGCTCGAGGGGGAGGAGCCCCTCCTCATCCGAATCGAGGAGATGGCCGCCGCCTACCTGGCCCAGCTGCGCACGGTGCAGGAGGAGGGGCCCTACCGCCTCGCAGGGTGGTCCATGGGCGGGCTTGTCGCCTTCGAGATGGCCCGTCGGCTCGAAGCGGCGGGGGAGAAGGTGGAGTTCCTGGCGCTGGTGGATAGCCGAGTCCATCCCGAGGACTCCCCGCTTCTGGATCCGGACGATCCCGACCTCCTTGCCAGCTTCGTGCTGCACCTGGGGCTCGCCCCGGAGCAGATCCCCCTCTCCGCCGAGGAGGCTGGCTCCCTGACTCCCGGCGAGCGGCTACGGTGGGCGTGGGAGGTGACACGGGAGGCGGACCTGGTGCCCGCAGACCTGGGGCTCGCGCGCTTCGAGCGGCTGTGGACCGTCTTCCGGGCGAACGTGGCCGCGGCGGCGGGCTATCGGCCTGAGCCGTGCGCGTCGGACCTGCTGCTGGTCCTGGCGGAGGAGCGGGCCATGCCGGCCGACAGGGAGGTGGCGCGCTGGGAGGCGCTCACCCGGGGGATCGTGCGGAGCGCGACCGTCGCGGGAGACCACTTCACCGTGGTCCGCGAGCCGTATGTGGGGGAGCTCGCCCGCATACTCGCGGAAGCACTGGAGCGCACGTAATATCCGCAGCCGGCTCAAACCGCGACGCCGCCAGCTCTTACGAGCGGCGGCGCTGGAGCGCACCATCCTTTCGCGCCGCAAGCCCAGCTACAATCCGCCCGCCGACGTGCTGGCGACGGTGAACCTGTTCGACCGGCAGGGCGTGCGCACCGCGCGAGAAGGCGGCGCACCAGGCCCGCGGCCCGATCGCCGACCCGGAGGCCGCGCAGGCGGGCCGCGCGCCGCGACCGCGGTCCTGCGATCCTCGATCGCGCGCCGGATTCCTCAGTCGAGCAGCATTCTCGCGGTCTTGCTGCCGATCATGAAGGCTGGACCCTGAGTGTGGCCCGAGGTGATGCGGGGCATGATGGAGACGTCCGCGACCCGCAGCCCCGGGACGCCGCGCACCGTCAGCGTCTCGGGATCGACCACGGCGTCGGCGCCCGCGCCCATGGCGCAGGTGCCGACCGGATGGCTGTACGTGAAGATGTTCTGGATCAGCCATGCGCGCGGATCGGTGCCCGGTGCAGGATCGAGCTGCTCGGCCCGCCAGTCCGCGAGCCCCGGGGCGTTGCCGACCTTGAGCATGAGATCGTAGGCGGCCAGGCACTGCTCGTAGTCGCCCGGCTCCGAGAGCAGGCGGTCGTCGATGATCGGGGCCGCCGATGGATCGTTCGACGCCAGCGCGACGAAGCCCTTGCTCCGAAGGCGCATCGCACCGCCGGTGACCCCGTAGAAACCCTCGAGCTCGGCGGTCGACTGATTGCAGGTGTACTTGCCGCGCATCATCTCCAGGCAGGTCATGGGCTGATCGTCGTCAACCATGTTGTCCCAGACGATCGCGCAGCCTTCATTGGCTGGCTGGTCCTTGATGGGCTGGGCGGAGCTCCACGTGGCCTTGAAGATGATCGCGTTCTGCATGTTGGTGCCTACGGCTGGGAGATCGGCAACGACGGGGATCCCGAACCGGGCGAGCTCCGCGGCGTCACCCACCCCGGACAGCATCAGGATCTTCGGGCTGTTGATCGCTCCCGCGCACAGCACGACCTCCTGCGCCGACGCGGTGATGGACGTGCCATCGACCGTGTACTCGACCCCTGTCGCGCGTCCGCCCTCGATGACGATCCGGGAGACCAGCGCGTCCCCGACGACCTCGAGGTTCGGCGAGCCCACGTACGGGGTGACGTAGCGCTCGAAGCTCGTCGCGCGCCGCGGTGATCCGTAGTCCGGCCGCGTGTACTGGATCGTCGACCGCAGCAGGCTTACGCCACGCATGCTGGCGCCGTCGTTGTAGTCGGGGTTGCTCGGAATCCCGAGGTCCACGCACGCGTCCATGAAGGCCTGTCCGAAGGCATTGACCTGTGTCGTCGAGATCCCGAGTTTGGCCTCGATGGCTTCGAAGTGCGGCGCGACCGAGTCGTAGTTCCAGCCGGTGCATCCGTAGATGCGCGCCCAGCCGTCGAAGTCGCCGCGCGCACCGCGGGTGTAGACCATGTCGTTGTGGGAGGTGCAGCCGCCCATGACCTTGGCCCGCCAGACGTCCAGCACCCGGCCGTCAAGGTGGACCTGCGGCGTGTCCTTGTACCCCCAGTGGATCTGCGGAATGTAGTAGAGGCAATTGATCTGGTTCGGATCCCCGATGGCGGGGTAGGCCTCGGTGGGGCCGCCGGCCTCGAGCAGGAGCACGCGGACCCCCGCCGCGACGAGCTCTCCAGTCAGGACACTGCCGGCCGAACCGGCCCCGATCACGACCACGTCGTATCCCATTGTGGTTCTCCCTCAAATGATGGTCGCGGCGATTTTGCGCCGAAGTGGCCTCGAAGAGCCTGTCCAGCGACGTTACGATTGCGATTGTTTAATGTCAATGCGAGGATTCGGGTCCGGCGGGAACGCCGCTGAGCGAGGCTGGGTGAGCAGGGCGCACGCTCGTGCAGTGAGCCAAGAATCTTTCGGGCAATGGTATGCTGCACGTTAATTTGTGTGGTATGCCAATGCCCATCCGGAAGGTCGAGTTGCGCGACGGTGATTCCTGAACCGCCCTGGGTTTGCCATCCCGGAGCGGTTCACTTTCGCATGATCGCTGGACGGGATCAACAATACGAAGCGGTTCTGCACACGGACGTCGGACGAGTGGCTGCAGCGAGCGTGCCCCGCCTCCTCCAGGGGAGCCAGTGGAGTGGCGGGCGAATTCTGCAGCAGTCCCAAATCGCGACGCCGCCGTCTCTTACAAGCGGCGGCGTCCTGTGAGTAGCCGACTTTATTATCTCCAGACAACTGGTGCGCTCGTGTGTGCCCTCTACTCCACCGTGACGCTCTTCGCCAGGTTGCGCGGCTGGTCCACGTTGGCCCCCCGCATCACCGCGATGTGGTAGGCCAGCAGCTGCAGCGGCACGCTCGCCAGGATCGGCGTCAGCGCGTCGTGCGTCCGCGGGATGGTGATGACGTGGTCCAGCACGTCCAGCAGCTCCCGGTCCCCCTCGGTGATGACGCCGATGATGCATCCGCCGCGCGCCTTCACCTCGTCGATGTTGGAGCGCACCTTGTCGTATACCGAGTCGCGCGGGGCGATCACCACCACCGGCATCTGCTCGTCGATCAGCGCGATAGGGCCGTGCTTCATCTCCGCCGCCGGGTACCCCTCGGCGTGGATGTAGGAGATCTCCTTGAGCTTCAGCGCCCCCTCCAGCGCCGCCGGGAAGTTGTAGCCGCGCCCCAGGTACAGGAAGTTGCGATGGTCCTTGTACTCCTCCGCCAGCTCATGGATGGCCGGGTCCATCTCCAGGATGTGCGACACCTGCTCGGGGATCTGGCTCAGCGCCCGGACGATCTCCCGCCCCCGCGACGGCGTGAGCGTCCCCCGCAGCCGACCCAGGTGCACGGTGATCATCGCCAGCACCACCACCTGCGAGGTGAACGCCTTGGTGGACGCCACCCCGATCTCCGGCCCCGCGTGCAGGTACACCCCCGCGTCCGTCTCCCGGGCGATGGTGGAGCCCACCACATTCACCACCCCCAGTGTGATCGCCCCCTGCTGCTTGGCCTCGCGCATCGCCCACAGCGTGTCCGCCGTCTCCCCGGACTGCGAGATCGAGATGGTCAGCGTGTTCGGCTCCACCACGGGGCGGCGGTAGCGGAACTCCGAGGCGTACTCCACGTCGGTGGGGATGCGGGCGATATCCTCCAGCATGTACTCGCCGATCAGCCCGCTGTGCCAGGAGGTCCCGCACCCCAGGATGATGATGCGCTCGACGTTCCGCAGCTCGTCGTCCATCCCCTCGAGCCCGCCCAGCTTCACCCCACCCTCCTCCGCCAGGAGGCGCCCGCGCATCGTCTCGCGCAGGGTGCTGGGCTGCTCCATGATCTCCTTGAGCTTCAGCGCCCCCTCGAGCGCGGCGGGGAAGTTGTACCCGCGGCCGAGGTAGAGGAAGTTCGGGTGGTCCTTGTACTCCTCGGCCAGTTCGCGGATGGCCGGCTCCATCTCCAGGATCTCCGCCACCTGGTCCGGAAGGCGGCCGAGCGCGCGCACGATCTCCCGGCCGCGCGAGGCCGGCAGCGTCCCACGGAGGCGGCCGAGGTGGACGGTGAGCATCGCCAGGACCACCACCTGGGAGGTGAACGCCTTGGTGGACGCAACCCCGATCTCCGGCTTCGCGTGGAGGTACACCCCGGCATCCGTCTCGCGTGCGATCGTGGAGCCCACCGCGTTCACGATCCCCAGGCAGGTGGCCCCCTGCTGCTTCGCCTCGCGCATCGCCCAGAGCGTATCCGCCGTCTCGCCGGACTGGGAGATGGCGATCGCCAGCGTGTTCGGCTCCACCACCGGGCGCCGGTAGCGGAACTCGCTGGCGTACGTCGTCTCGGTGACGACCTTCGCGAGGTCTTCCATGAGATAATCGCCGACGAGGCCCGCGTGCCACGCGGTGCCCTGGCCGGTCAGGATGAAGCGACGCGCGCGGACGAGGTCGCGCGTGATGTTGG
>DATAAL010000290.1:0-8720 GCA_036260145.1 Longimicrobiaceae bacterium
GTAGCTTGGGAAGTGGCGCTCGTGGGCCAGGCCCATCACGCGAAGCGCCTGCGTGACGGTGCGTCGCCCCGGACTCAGCAGCGCTCCCAGCAGGAGCAGCTGAGCCCGCTTCCAGATCCGAGGGCTGCAGACGGGTGCGAATGCTTCCAGCACCCGCCCGATGGTGGCAGGCAGGTTGTCCATGGCTCGCTCCTTCTTGGCCGTTGGTCGCGAGACATGTTCATCTTGTCTGCCGCCTTTCGTTTACACCACCCCGAAATGGCTAAAGTCGAGCTCAGAGGAGAGACGATCCGCGCTCCGGCTGTACGCCTCGTACTCGACTTCGTCGTCTACGCCCTCTTCTGCATCCTGCTCCTCACCCACATTCAAGCCTACATCGGGGAGGAAGAGGGCTGACGCATACAGCTGCGGAAGTAGCGCATGTGCTCGGTGCAGAAGGGCGCTGGCAGAGAGTTCCTCGTGGCCTGCAATGAGCTCGCAGAATCGCTCAGCGAGGCCCACGAACGAGACCACCGCATCCGAACGGGCGAGATGGGATTCCAAAGGGTAGCGAATCGAGAGTGGATGCGCGCCTAACGCTTCCAAGTTCCGGCGCGGAGGACAAAGAGGCAAGAGGACGGCAGCGTGACAGGGTGGTGGTCCTGGCACTCGGATCTGCGCCGGAAGGATGGCCGGCCCTCTGTCGCTTGCAGCGCATGGTTAGGCGCGCCGGGGGCCTACTACCCTTCGCGGTTTGGGGCAGGCGGAACTGCATCAAGTGCTCGCTGTAGGTCCCCTCGGGCGACGATCATTTCACATAGTTTTCGAGGCTCGTCATTCTGGTCCAGAGTCATCACGTTGAAGCTCAGTAGGTCATCGTCATCCCGAAGGTCGTAATGAGCTGCCGGATTGAACTGAAGCCAACGGTTCGATACGTGACAGGAGACAAACAGGGGTCCTTCCTCAATCCGGCGGATCATCCACTTGCCGACGGCAGGAACTGGGGGGCGGTCGTCATTCATCTTGGAGCTCATGAGAAAGTGGTGGATAAACATGCTGGTGCGCCAGCAGCCCCACGGCTCATGGGGCGTAGGTGCTCTCCTTCACTAGAGCCTGTAAACGCTTTGATGATAGCACGATCCGTTCGGCAAGCGAACGGAGTCGCCTACCACCTGCAGTACTCTGTGAATCCCAGTTTGGAAGATGCCCTTCAAGCTCGCTGATCTCGGCATGCAGGTGAGACACCTGCGCGCGAATCTGCTCAAGATCCGGTTTCTCCACGATGCCTCCGGTGCTGAAGTAAAGGTTGGAGGGCAGGCACAAGGGAGCACCAGCAGAATGCGCGCCTAACGCATATTGAGAGCACGCCCCCTGCTGCAATCCTGCGGTCGCGAAACACACGTGAACCACAGCAGGGAGCGGCTCTCATGAGATGCACGACGAAGTATGTGGGCCTCGATGTCAATCCGGCAACCACCCTCTCGGTGGTGCGCGATGGCAACGGCAAGATCATCGCCCAGAGCATCCTTCCGACCGAGGAGGTGGCGCTGCTCGAGTTCGTCGCCGGCATGCGTGGCGCGGTGCACGTCGCCTTCGAGGAAGGCACGCAGGCGCAGTGGCTGCACGACCTGCTCTCCCCCCGCGTGGCGCGCGTGGTCGTCTGCAACCGGCGCGGGGCGGCGAAGCAGGGCAACAAGGGCGATCGGGTGGATGCTGGCGAGCTCGCGGACCGGCTCCGCGCCGGGCGACTTCGGGCGGTCTACCACGGCCGCTCGGATCGGCTGGTGCTCAAGGAGCTCACGCGCACCTGCGAGAACCTGGTGGAGGACTCGGTCCGCGCGATGCTGCGCATGAAGGCACTCTTCCGCGCCCGTGCGATCCGCACCCAGGGGGAAGTCCAAAGCAGGTCTACGCGGCGCAGAGCCGGGGGAGCGGGCTGGATCGGCTTCCGGACCGCGGATGCCGCTTCCGCGCCGAGGCGCTGGCGGCCGAGCTCGACGTGATGCACGAGCTGCGGCGCAAGGCGAAGGCGGCCATGCTCGCCGAGGCGCGCAAGGATCCCGCGTACGAGTTGCTGCGCACGATCCCTTTCTTCGGACCCGTGCGCGTGGCACAGCTCATCGCGACCATGCGGACGCCCTGGCGCTTTCGCACCCAGCGGAACCTCTGGGCCTACGCGGGGCTGGCGGTGGTGACGCACTCCAGCGGCGACTACGACTTCGTCGAGGGCCGTCCCGTTCGACGGCGGCGCCAGCCGATGACGCGAGGGCTGAACCGCAACCCCAACCGCGTGCTGAAGAACGTGTTCAAGGGTGCGGCGAACGCCGCCGTAGCTCGTCCCGGCCCGTTGAAGGACTTCTACGACGCGATGGTCGAGCGCGGCATGCGCGAGGAGCTGGCGCGCATCACCCACGCGCGCAAGCTCGCGGCGATCGCGCTACGGCTGTGGAAGAAGGAAGAGCCCTATGATGCGAGGAAGCTGACGGTGCAGGCGGCGTAGCGCCCGGCGGAGCGAGCAGGCGGCGCTGGTCCGTGACCTCCGCCCGCAGCTCCAAGTGTCCGGGGCAAGGGAATGCGAGGGGAAGTCTCGTTTGGGCCGTTCGCCCGGCGTGGTTTGCCGAGGCACTCGCCTAACTCCAGGCCCCCTCGCAGAAGCCGAAGAAGCGTCAGGCCGGTTCAGAGCAGCCGAGTCTCAGATAGAACCGTGGTTCGCACCCGTGCGACCCGAGCGCTTGCCGAATGCCACGTCGGACCAGGAGCCAAGCTGGAGGTGACGGATGCGGAGAAAGACTGCTCAGAAGGACCCGGTGCACCCCGGAGTCGCGCGCGGGGGCGAGTGAGGTGGGGCTGATTGCAAAGGTGGGAGAAACCGCACAATCAGCAAGGGGGGAGAACGTCCTTGACAATCGCTCTCATAGAACGACACAAGGGTCAGGGGTGCGGGGCCGGCGCGCAAGACTTTCGTCCGGCCGAAAGCATGGACGGCCCCGCATCCCCTGAAGCCGATTGTTAGACCGCGACTGCACGTGTATTCAAGGGTGTCTACTTCTTACAGGCATGCCAGCAACGGTTAACGCAATCACGCTTGCACTTCACCCCTCGTGAGTCATTCGACGTATACGGCTCACCGAACTCTTTCTCCCACAACTCAGCAGTGTGCTGGAACGTCGCAGCGAGCACGGGAGCTTCGTCTTCCTCGGCTCCAAAGCCTCCATCGTGATCTATGATCTCACCGAAGTTAGCAATACAGTCGCGATAGTAAGCGACAGGGTGGAGCATATGCGCATGCCACATCTCATCTATGTCGCGAGTGGGTGCTAGGGACGTCTGCGGGTAGCGCTTGATGAGCGTGAGAAACCTGAGGTAGCGAGCAGCCGATTCGACGGCCTCAGCTTCTGGAAGATCGGAGAAGAAGCCGTTCTCCGCCTTTCGAACGGCAGCAGCCAAATTCACGGAGATGGTTACGTCGTCACCGTTCACCATACTCACACGCGCCGTCTCAAGCATGATTTCCTCCGGATGTGAAGTGAAGGTAGCAGGGAGAGGTTGGGCGGACACGACTGGAACGAACGCCGGGCTGGTTTACAGCGGCCGAACGACTCCAAAGCTCAGGCGCGGTTGGCGGCGCCGCAAGGTCACTGCACGAGCAGGCGTTCCTGGTGGCACACCTGCTGAAGAGAAGTCGCCGGCCAACTGTCGCCTGCAGCGCAGTGGTTAGGCGCGAGGAGGGTGCGGAGGGACCTACGCGTAAAGAAGACGACCCTTAGGCTCAGGAACGGCACGACCCAGTTCCTGGGCTGTTTCGATCCACTCACGGATGATAGCCTCCACGTTGGAGACGGTCTCCGCGTACGTGGCTCCGTCTGCTGCGCAACCGGGGAGTTCCGGGACCTCGGCGATAAAGGCCTGGTCCTCGTCGCTCCAGTAGATGATGACCTCGTAGCGGAATTCGGGCTTCATTCGACCTCTCCTGCGAGCTTGTACTTCAGGATCACCTGCCGGACCTGCTTCACCTGGTACGCCTTGGCCTGCGCACCTTTAGGCTGGAGGTTCAAGATCTCGGCCACGCCTTCGCGCGTGAAGATGTAGTGGCTCCCACGGATGCGCTCCTCGAAGCCGAGCCAGTGCAGCAGCGCGCAGACCCTCAAAGGGGATGTTCGCGTCGGAAGTGCCGCGCAGGACCTGGAGGAGGGGATGTACGCCACCGGACCGCGAAGGCACGCGCCTAACGACCTCAAGCTCAGGCGCGACGGGCAAAAGCGCATGTGTTCGCAGTGCGCGATGAACCCGCCCGAGTATCACCCCAGCGGTGCGAGCATGGCCGGCCCGTCGTCGCCTGCAGCGCAATCGTTAAGCGCGCCAGGACGAGCTTACCTGCGGCCCCTCCAGAACTTACGGCGGCGGCGATGATGCGCGACAGCGAGTACCAGTACGTGGGAGGGGAGAATGCGGTAGATCAGATTGTACGGGAAGCGCCGCACTCGGAGCTTGCGTACATCTTGCACGAGATGGGGACCAACGTAGGGGTTTTCTGCCAGGCGCCCCAGCGCGTATTCCACTTCGGCGACCAGCCGGTCACCGAGTCCGGGTACACGCCGCTCAAGGAAAGCCGCCGTATCCGAGAGGTCCTCCTCGGCTTCGGGAAGGAGGACGACATCGATCACAGGTCCTTCAGCCGGGCACGCACCCGGGCGAGCGCATCGGCAGCAGGGATCGCCTGTGTCTCGCCGGCTAGATAACTCTGATAACGGCGCTCCGCCTCCTCTATCCAGGCTCGCTCAACCTCGGCTGCGTCCTCCAGGGCGTCCTCGTCCTCAAGGCTGGCGAAGAGACGCTGGGCCAGGTCGGCGCGCTGTTCAGCGGGAAGATGAAGAGCTTCGGCTTCGAGTTCCTTCAGGCTCAGGGACATGGACTGTAAGGGCACGGGTGACACGGTGTACCCCGAAAGATAACAGGCAGACTTCAGGATTGCACAGAGCCGAGAAGACAACTCAGCTGGTGCGCGCTTAACGCCCCCAAGCTCAGGCGCAGTTGGCAGAAAGCGCAAGTGCTCGCAACGTGCGATGGACTACCTGAGCAGATCACTCCAGCGACGAGAGGATGGCCGGCCCCTCGTCGCCTGCAGCGCTCTCGTTAGGCCAGGAGGCGGAACACAGCCAGTCGTGAATACTCACCGTATACTGCCCGTGCGAGTTCTGCAAGAACAGAGAGGCGGAGCCGCAAGGGGGAGGTCCGAAGCGAAGATCCTTGACTTCCTCCTGCGCGCCGCTCATACTTAAGCAAGTTAAACAATCTAAAGATAAAAACAAATGCGGACGATAGAGGTTTCGGAGGATGTATATCGGGGGCTTCAGGCTCTGGCTCGGCCCTTTGAGGATGAGCCGAACGATGTTATTCGTCGCCTCCTAGATGCGTCCATAGTCCAGCCGAAGGAAGGGGAGAGGGAGACAGGGCAGAAACCTGGAGCAGATCTCGTTAGCCACGTTGGACGAGTGCCGCACGGCTCACGGCTGCGCGCTCGTTACCGGGGGCGAGAGTACAATGCACAGGTACTTGATGGGCAGGTAGTATGGGAAGGTAGACGATTCGAGTCCCTATCTAAGGCGGCAGTCGCTGTCATTCAGAGCACTGGCTCGTCTAGAGGGACAGAGAATGGCTGGCGTTTCTGGGAGGTGGAGGATCCGAAGAGTGGAGAGTGGAAGCCAGCGACGGAGTACCAACACCCATAGGAGCTAAAAAGAGGCTCCGCTCGAAAACCAATCGAGCGGAGCGACCCGGAAGGGTGGTGCCATGCAACCAGTGTCGTTTCCTCGCGGCCCCGAGGGCGGCGCAGCCAGCATGTGCGCCACCCTTCTACTCTAATAGCTAGATAGCCGATGCGAAAGGGCCGAACTACTGATTAAGTGGATCGTCCTCCAGATAAGCACACTCTGCAATGGGGCGCAACCCACTTCCGCACCCTTTCTTGGCCGACCAGTGCCGTTGGTATCATCTGGAACACGCGGCTTTCCTGATAACATCCGCGCAAGCGCTCACACACGGCTGCATCTGCCTGCGAGAGAAGGGCTTGCGACGGTTGGGGCTGCACCCGCCGAGCGTTATCGGGAGAAACTTCCGGAGAACGTGCCGATCCTACATCATATCCGGAACGCTGCAGTCCCGGCGTCCTGTGATCCCACATCCCGCAAGCAAGCCGGCGATGTTCGAGCCCAAGCTACTCGACCAGGTACGCACCGCGATTCGCCTCAAGCACGTGAGCCTGCGTACCGAGGAGGCGTACGTCCGCTGGGTGCGTCGCTTCGGCACCTTCCCCCGGGATGCGGCATCCGGCCGAGGTGGGTGCCGAGCAGGTACGTACCCTCCCGTCCTACCTTGCTGCCGGGGAGGATGTTGCCGCCTCGACCAGGAACCAGGCACCCGCCGCGCTTCTCTTCCTGTACGGTGCCGTGCTGGAGAAGGAATGGGGTCCGATCTCCAGCGTGGTCCGTGCGAAGCGGCCGAAGCGACTCCAGCGCCACAGCACCCGGTGGGTTTGGCCGGGCCGCGGGCGCAGTGGCGTGGCAACCCCCTGGTAGCACGCATCTTGCGCCGCCTGTCCCACCCTCGTCCCGCACCACCGGAACCAGGAGAGGCGAGATGGAAACCAAGGGCGACAGGACCGAGAACGTGCACCATCCGCAGACCGAGCAGCGGCACCCCGACCTGTGGCAGCAGGACCTGAACCCCCACCACATGGCCGGGCAGAACGTGGGCGACCGGGAGACCTCGCTCCGCACCGCGTACGACGTCAAGCCGCTCCACCGCGGCATGAGCGACCTCCCCGACGACGAGCTCAAGGGGATCCCGGTGCTCGCCGAGGGAGAGCGGCTGCAGCAGGGCGCCACCTACCTGGACCTGAACCACCCCGAGCGCGGGGAGTTCACCGCCATGGGCGACATGGCGGCGGGGCCGGACAACGCCTACGTTCCCAAGGACCGGGTTCCGTACCCCACATGGAACCGGCTGCGCGGGATCGACGACCCCGAGCGGCTGTAGCGGAGCGCGCCCCGGGCGGCCCCGGTCCGGCTACCCGGCGGAGGCCGCCCCGCTCTCCACCCGGGCCTGCTCCCCCTGGAGGAGTTCCTCGGCGTCCTCCACGGTAAGCGGTCCGGAGACCAGGTACCCCTGCAGGTACTCGCACCCGAAGGCGCGGAGCTCCGCCCTCTGCGCCTCGGTCTCCACCCCCTCCGCCACCACCTCCATGCGGAGGGCGCGGGCCAGCGACACCAGCGTCCGGACGATCTCCCGCGCCTCCGCATCCGAGCCCATCCGCGCGATGAAGGAGCGGCCGATCTTGACCGTGTGCACCGGAAGGCGGTGCAGGTGGCTGAGCGACGAGTACCCCGTCCCGAAGTCGTCCATGGAGAAGCGGATCCCCAGCCCCGCCAGGTGCGCCAGGACCCGCTCCAGGGCCTCCGGGCTCTCCACCATCGCGTCCTCGGTGATCTCCAGGTACAGGGTGCCGGGGAGTGGGGGCGCCTCCTGGAGGGTGCGCTCCACCGCGGAGACCAGCTCCGGGTGCGCCAGCTCCCGGGTGGAAAGGTTCACCGTCAGGGCGGGCGCCGCCGCGGGGAAGCGCTGCTGCCACTCGCGGAGCCTCCGGCACCCCTCCCGGAGCACCCACTCCCCGATGGAGACGATCAGCCCCGTCTCTTCCGCGATCCGGATGAAGGCCGGCGGGTCCAGGAGGCCGCGCTCCGGGTGCTCCCAGCGCAGCAGCGCCTCGAAGCACACCACCCGCTCCGTCTCCGTGGCGACGATCGGCTGGTAGTGCAGGCGGAGCTCGTCCCGCTCCACCGCCCGGCGCAGCTCGCTCTCCAGACGGAGCCGCTCCACCGCCTGCTCGTGCATCGCCCGGTCGAACACCGCATAGTGGAGCACCCGGGACTCCTTGGCGCGGTACATGGCCATGTCCGCGTTGCGGAGGAGGAGCTCCGCGTCCCCCTCCGGGACCGGCCCCAGCGCCACCCCGATGCTGGCCGAGGTCACCACCTCGTGCCCCGGGAGCCGGATCGGCTCCGAGATCGCGGCCTGCATCCGCTCCGCCACCCGGGTGGCGTCCTCCACCCCCTCCACCTCCTCCAGGAGCACGGCGAACTCGTCCCCCCCGAGGCGTGCCACGGTGTCCGAGGGGCGGAGGCACGCCTCCAGCCGGCGGGACACGGTGACCAGCAGTTCGTCCCCCACGGCGTGCCCCAGGGAGTCGTTGATCACCTTGAACCGGTTGAGGTCCAGGAAGAAGACGGCGAAGGGGTGTCCCCCCCGCTTGGCGCGGTGGACGGCCAGCTCCAGGCGGTCACGGAAGAGGGCGCGGTTGGCGAGCCCGGTGAGGGAGTCGTAGAAGGCGTTGTGCCACAGCTCTCCCTCCATCCGCATCCGCTCCGTGGCGTCGCGCAGCACCAGCAGCCGCCCGGTGAGGTGTCCTCCGCGGTCGGTCAGGGGGCTCACCCGGACCTCGTAGCTCCGCTCCTCCCCGGCGGACTCCAGCGTCACCTGCAGCGTGGACCCCTCCCCCCCGCTCCCGATCCGTCCCGCCAGCGCCCCGATCACCTCCGTGGCGGGCCTCCCCACCATCCGCTCCCCCGTGAGCCCGAAGATCCCGCGGGCCGCGGGGTTGAGGTCCAGCACCCGGTCCGAATCGTCCAGCACCACCACCCCGTCGCGCATCTCGTCCACCACCCGTTCACGCGCCACCGGGAGGA
>DATAAL010000291.1:0-8901 GCA_036260145.1 Longimicrobiaceae bacterium
GGCACGGTCAGCACCTCGGTGCTGGGCGTGAACGTCACCGTGAAGCCGCGCGACTGGGAGCTCTGCTGCACCGACGACTTGTACAGGCTCTGGCTGAACGAGCCGATCTTGATCCCGAAGACCCGCACGTCCCAGGAGGAGCTCTCGGAGAAGCTCTCCATGAACTTGCTGTAGCTCCCGTCCTGGTAGTTGATGGTGATGGTGGGGAAGTTGGCGATGAGCACACCGTTCAGCATCCCGAAGTCGCCCCCCGCCGAGAAGTCGTAGCCCGGGTCGGCCACGAAGTAGTACCCCGTCACGTCCTGCCCCTTGCTGGCCACCGCCTGCGCGATCACCGAAGCGTCGAACCACCCCGTGACGGTGTCCTCCTGGAACTGGTTGGGCTGCACCGGCACGAAGCTGTAGCCCGCGAACGTCATGGAGACCGACGCCGACTGCCCGGTGCCCTGGAAGGAGTAGAGGTTGTACTCCGCGCTGGCGGAGCCGCCCAGACTCATGAACCAGTCCATGGGCACGTTGATCGCCCCCGATCCGGCGACGTTCACGCTCATCGTGCTCTGGCTCGTCTGCGAGGTGGACATGTTGATGGTGAGGGTGCGCCCCGTGTTCGCCAGGTCATTCTGGATGGCGGTGACCGCGGTGTTGATGGTGTAGCCCACGTGCACGGCCGTGCTGCCGTTGTTGGGATCCACCGTGGTCATCCCACCGTTGGCGGTGGTGGGCGTCTCGGTGTTCGCCAGCAGGCGTGCCAGCAGCCAGTTGGCGTTCATGGAGAGCTGCTGCAGCGGGAGCACGCTCGAGAGATTGCTCAGGTACAGCGAGATGGACGAGAGCATGTTGGCCCCCGAGGGCGGCATGCACGGCAGCAGTGCCTGGAGGTCGCGCGCCTGCTCCATCTGCGTGAGCGAGAGCGGCGGCTGCTTCTGCTGCAGTGTGCAGCTCCACTGCTGTGCCACCACGTACTGGATGATGTAGTCGATGGGGGTGGTGACGCCGACCGCCTGCATCATCTGCTGGGTGATGGGGCCATAGCTGGACGTGTACTGCGAGACGACGGCGGTGGCCTGCGCGTTGGCGGCCGTCTGCGCGGCGTTGATCTTCGCCTGGTCGGTCGTCGAGTACTTGAACGCGATGCGGCGCAGCACGTTGTCGTAGTCCGTGGAGATGGGGTCGGTGAGCTGCGCTCCGGGGCTCACACCGGGGATCGGTACCACGCGGCTGTTGACGTAGCCGTAGGTCCCCAGGTTGAAGTTGAGGCTGGGGTTTTCCCAGATGTAGTTGAACCCTCCCACCGCTGCCTGCGAGATCGGGGTGATGCGCACCCCGTAGATGCTGCCGACGGCCTGGTCGGCCTGGTTCTGCAGCGCCTTGTAGTACTCCGACTGCACCGTGCTCTGCGGGTCGCTGGTGGTGACGCTGAGCCCGTGGATGCCGGAGCGGGTCTGTGTGGACATCGATGCCTCCCATGTTGGAGCGGTGGAGTGGTGCTCCGGCGGTCGCGCGGAGCTGCCCTTTTTCCTGCTCACCGGGGACGCGACGCTTGCGCCTTTTCCCGATGCGCGATTAACTATGCTCCGGGGGGCTCAACCCCCTTTCCCCACACTCTCGGTTCCCCTCTCCACCTGCTCTCAATGTTTGCCCTCAACCTGCTGGGCGGCGCGGTCCTGGAAGGTCGGAACGGGCCGGTCGTAGGCAGGGCGGCGCACAAGCGGCGGCTGGCGCTGCTGGCGATCCTCGCCGTGGCCCGGGGAAGGCCGGTGGGGCGGGAACGCATCATCGGGCTCCTCTGGCCCGAGCACCCCACCGACGCGGCCCGGCACCTCCTGTCCGAGTCGCTCTACGTGCTGCGCAAGGAGCTGGGGGAGGAGGCGTTCGTCTCGTCGGGGGACGAGGTGGCGCTCAACGGCGAGGCCGTCCGCAGCGACGTGGAGGAGTTCGAGCGGAGCGTGGAGGAGGGAGACGTGGAGGGGGCGGCGCGGCTGTACCGGGGGCCGTTTCTGGACGGCTTCTACGTGTCCGACGCTCCGGAGTTCGAGCGGTGGGCCGAGGCCGAGCGCGACCGGCTCGCCCGCACCTTCACGCGCGCCCTGGAGTGCCTGGCCGAGGAGCGCGAGGCGGTGGGGCGCCCGCAGGAGGCGGTGGAGTGGTGGCGACGCCTGGCTGTGGCCGACCCCTACAACTCGCGGGTGGGGATGCGGCTGATGCGGGCGCTGGATGCCGCGGGGGAGCGGGCCGCGGCGCTCTGGTTCGCCGAGACCCACACCACGCTTCTGCGCGAGGAGCTGGGGGTGGAGCCGGAGGACGACTTCGCCGCGCTGGTGGAGCGCCTGAAGACCGAGCCGGTCCGCCTCCCCCCGATCCCCGATCCGATCCCTCCCCTCCCCTCAACAGCGTCTTCCCTCCCTCCCGCGCTGGACGACGCCCCCCTGGACGGCTCCGCCGGGTCCGACCCGCCCGCCCGGCCCGCTCCGGCGGTCCCGGAGCCGGTGGGCGTGGAGGAGCCCGAGCCGCCCCCTTCCTCCCCGGCGGTGGTCCCGCAGCCCGCCGCTCGACCGGTACGGAAGCCGCGCCGCCTGGTCCCCTTCGCCGGGCTGGCGGGCGTGCTGGCGGGGCTGGCCCTGGCCCTCCTTCCCGCGTTCACCGCGGACCGTCCGGCGGAGGCCACGCCCGGGTACGACCCGCGCCGCATCGCCGTGCTGTACTTCGACGACCACTCTCCCGGCGGGGAGCTGGAGTACCTGGCGAGCGGCCTCACCGAGTCCCTGATCCACAGCCTGAGCCAGGTGGAGGCGCTGGACGTGGTCTCCCGGAACGGCGTCAAGCCGTACCGGAGCACGGCGGTGCGCTTCGACAGCATGGTGGCGGACCTGCGGGTGGGGAGCATCGTGGAGGGGAGCGTGCAGCGCTCGGGCGACAGCGTCCGGGTGACGGTGCAGCTCATCGACGCCGCCACCCAGTCGCACCTGGAGAGCCACACCCTCGTCCATCCCGTGACGGAGCTGTTCACGCTGCAGGACGCCCTGGCCGACGAGGTGTCGGGGCTCCTGCGTCGCAGGCTGGGACGGGAGATCGATCTGAGGGAGACCCGCGCTGAGACCCGCAGCGCCGCGGCCTGGGAGCGGGTGCTGCGCGCCGAGGAGCTGCAGCGCGACGCAGCCGCGCTGCGGACGGCGCAGGAGCCGCTGGACGCCGCCTCGGCCGACCGTCTGCTGCTGCGGGCCGACTCGCTCCTGGCGCTCGCCGAGCGGGAGGACCCGGGCTGGAGCCGGCCCGTGGTGCTGAGAGGGTGGATCGCGGTGCGGCGCAGCCGTCTCCAGGACGGCCGCCGCGCGGACGCTCTGCTCGCCGAGGCCCTCGCCCGGGCCGATGGGGTCCTCGCCCGAGAGCCCCGCAACGCCCTGGCGCTGGAGCTGCGCGGGACCGTGCACCAGCGGCGCTCCGCCCTCGCCCAGGACGGCGCCGCCGAGGCTACCGGGCTGGAGCGCGCCGAGCGCGACCTGCGCGCCGCCGTGGCCGTGGAGCCCTCGCTGGCGAGTGCGTGGAGCACACTCAGCCTGGTCCTGCGCTACCGCGGCCACTTCGCGGAGTCGGACCTGGCGGCCCGGCGGGCGCTGGCCGAGGACGCCTACCTGGAGGATGCGGACGACATCCACCACCGCCTCTTCTTCGGCGCCCTGTTCGTGGGCGACCACCGCGAGGCGCGCTCCCTGTGCGACCAGGCGCGGCGGCGCTTCCCCGGCGACTGGCGCTTCCTGGAATGCTGGTTGACGTTGCTGCGCGAGGACCCCTCGCAGCCGCCGGACCCGGAGCTGGCGTGGAGGCTGGTGTCGGAGCTGGACCAGGTGGACCCGCCCGCCCATGCCCGCTCCGAGGGCCGCGGGTACAGCCCCGTCTACCGGCGGGCCGTGACGGCGGCCATCCTGGCGCGGGCGGGCGAACCGGACAGCGCCCGGGCCGTCCTGGCCCGGGCGAGGGGCGCGGTGGGGAGCGACGTCGAGCTGCGGCTCTCGCTCGACTACGACGAGGCGTACGTCCGCCTGCTGCTGGGGGAGAGGGAGACCGCGCGCCGCCTGCTGGAGGGAGTGCTGGCCCGGCGGCCCGCACTCCGGCCGTTCGCGTCCCGCGACCCCCTCTTCCGCGACCTCCTCCGCGGCTCCCCTACCGCGCCGTCGCCGGCTGCCGCACGAGCTCCACGAGCGGAGTCGCTACCGGCTGAGACTGACCCTCGGCGTCCGTCACGACCCTGAGCACGTGCACGTCGGCGCCGGGCGTGAGGACCGGCTCGATATCGTCATCGTACCCGTAGTCGGACCTCGGGTAGTGGACCATCGCGAATGAATCGCTTCCCTCCGTCGTCCGACCCGCTGCCTGAGACATGGAGGGCAGGCCCGACGCCGGGTCCGGCACGAAGCCGTACCAGTGGGTCGAGATCGCGTCGAGCCAGTAGGCCGCCGCCCATTGGTACTTGGACGCATAGTAAGGGAAGAGGAACTTCTCGACGGCCGACTCGCTCCAGAACAGGGCGTCGTACTGGGACACATCCTGGGTCACCCGGTGCTCCGTCCCGTCCGCGTGCTCGAGATCGAACACGACCGTGACTTTCGTCACCTTAGGCCGCCCCGGCTGGATGTACGCGGTGTTGCAGGGCACCACCACCTGGTCGGGCCCCGGGGCGACCGGGACAGTGGATGGGGTGATGAGATAGTTCCCCGGGAGCGCAGGGTCGGGAGTTGCCACCAGGTACACCTTCTCGCCCCGGACACCGCTAGCGTACTCGGCGATCTCGCGCACGCCGTAGGAGTCGAGAGTCAGCGATTCGTCCGCCATGGTAGGGTCTCCGCGCTGGGGGTTCGGCGGCATCCTCCGCCGCAGGGACGGCCGACCGGCCGCCCTATCTGGAAAGACAAGATGAGGAGCCGGGCTCAACTCCCTCTCCCCATACTCTCAACCTGCTGTCCCGGCGGTGTTTGCGGCCCGCGTTTGCGCGCCGGCCCCCGTCCTGCCATCTTGACCCCGCGCCGGATCGTCCGGTGCCCCGAGACCGCGAATCCGCCCATTCATAGAGCCCGAGGCACCATGTCGGACCCGTCTACCGCTTTCCGCACCGAGCGCGACTCGCTCGGGGAGATGCAGGTCCCCGCCGATGCCCTGTACGGTGCGCAGACGCAGCGCGCGGTGGAGAACTTCCCCATCAGCGGGATCCGCTTCCCCCGCCGCTTCATCCACGCCCTGGGCACCATCAAGAAGGCGTGCGCCCGGGCCAACCGGGAGATGGGGTGGCTGGAGGCGCAGGTGGCGGACGCCATCGTCCGCGCCGCCGACGAGGTGATCGCGGGGACGCTGGACTCCCAGTTCGTGCTGGATGTCTTCCAGACGGGGAGCGGCACCTCCAGCAACATGAACACCAACGAGGTGATCGCCAGCCGCGCCACCGCCCTCCTGGGCACCGGCGGCCGGGTGCATCCCAACGATCACGTCAACATGGGGCAGAGCTCCAACGACGTGATCCCCACCGCCATGCACGTCTCCGCCCGCGTCGCCATCCACGAGGACCTGATCCCCGCCCTGGAGCGTCTGCGTGACGCCCTGCAGGCCAAGGCGGAGGAGTTCGACGACGTTGTGAAGAGCGGGCGCACGCACCTGATGGACGCCACCCCCGTGCGGCTGGGGCAGGAGTTCGGCGGGTACGCCTCGCAGATCGACCACGGGATCCGGAGGCTCCGCAACGCCTCCGAGGAGCTGGCCGAGCTGGCGCTGGGCGGCACCGCGGTGGGGACGGGGACCAACGCGCACCCCGACTTCCCCCCCAGGGCCATCGCCCACATCAGCCGGGACACGGGGCTGGAGTTCCGCGAGGCGGAGAACCACTTCGAGGCGCAGGGGGCCAAGGACGCCTTCGTCTCCGCCTCGGGGGCGCTCAACACGCTGGCGGTGTCGCTGATGAAGATCGCCAACGACATCCGCTGGCTGGCGAGCGGCCCCACCTCGGGCCTGGCGGAGATCACCCTCCCCGCCGTGCAGCCGGGCTCCTCCATCATGCCGGGGAAGGTGAACCCGGTGATGAGCGAGGCCCTGATGATGGTGTGCGCGCAGGTGATGGGGAACCACGTCACCGTCACCGTGGGCGGGCAGCACGGCAACTTCGAGCTGAACGTGATGATGCCGGTGATGGCCAGCGCCTTCCTCCAGTCCGTCTCCATCCTGGCCCATGCCTGCGACGCCTTCCGGAGCAAGGCGGTGGAGGGGATCGGCGCCAACCGGGAGCGCTGCCGGGAGCTGCTGGAGAAGAACCCCTCGATCGCCACCGCGCTCAACGCCTACATCGGCTACGACCAGGCCGCGTCCGTGGCCAAGGAGGCGGCGAAGAACTTCGAGTCGGTGCGAGAGGTGGTGAAGCGCCGCGGCCTCCTCGGCGACGAGCAGCTCGACCAGGTGCTGAACGTCCGCGAGATGACCGAGCCCGGGATCCCGGGCGGCGGCGCGCCCGGCGGCGGAGCAGGCTGAGCGGTGCACATCCTCCCCTGCGGGCACGGGGTGTGCGACCCCGGGCAGACGCACTACTGCACCTACCTGCGCCTGGACGAGCTGCTCCGCCTCCAGCCGGAGGCGGAGAGGCTGCGCCACCCGGACGAGCACCTGTTCGTGGTCACCCACCAGGCCTTCGAGGTCTGGTTCAGCCAGCTCCGCTTCGACCTGAAGCGGATCATCGACGCCCTGCAGCGCGACGACGTGGGGCTCGCCACCTGGCTGACGCAGCGGTGCACCGCCATCACCCGGCTCTTCTCGCCGATGATGCGGGTGCTGGAGACCATGACCCCGTCCGACTTCTACGCTTTCCGGGCGCACCTGTCCCCCGCCAGCGGGGGCGAGAGCTGGCAGTGGCACGAGGTGGAGCTGCTGGCCGGAGCACGGGAGGAGATCCTGCGCAGGCAACTGGAGAGCGAGCTCTCGGACGAGCCGGGGAGCGGGGTGCAGGCGTACCTGTGGACGGAGAAGCTGGCGAGGATGTGGGAGGAGCCGTCCGTAGCCTCGGAGTGCCTGGCGCTGTTCCGGCGGCGCGGGGTGGAGCCTGCGGACGTGTACCGGGTGGCGCCCGCGGACAACCCCCACGCGGACCTGGTGCTCCTCTCCGAGGCGCTGATGGACTTCGACGAGGAGGTCAAGGTGTGGCGCTTCGTCCACGCCCGGACCGCCGAGCGCACCATCGGGCCGGACAACGTCGGGACCGGCCATACCACGGGGGTGCGCTACCTGGACGCGGCTGCCGTGCACCGGGAGCTGTTCTTCCCCTTCCTGTGGAACGCACGCGGCGTGTTGTGGGAACGGGCGCAGGGGGGCGGCTAGGAACTACTTTGACCACCAGATTGGGGCGTACCCCGGCAAACCGCCGCCGGGTGGGTGCCAACGTCGAAAGGCTCCGGACGCGCGGAGCCTTTCGCGTCTTTCGAGGTATCAGAAGCTGTCCACGTTGGCGCGGCCTCACCTTCCGATCGTGTTCCCATGCGGGTCGGCTTCCTGCTCCCCCTCGTCAGTCTGCTCCTGTCCTCCTGCACCATAAACCTGCGGCAGGTGCAGGAGCCGCCGCGCAGCGTGGCCGTCCCCACGGCGCACCCATGGAGCAGCATGGTGTACGTGGCGCGCACCGACAGCGGCGTGATCGTCTTCGACCTGGGGTGGAGCGGGGCGGGGCGCAGGCTCCGCGGGGCGCTACGCGACATGGGGGCGGCTCCGGAGGAGGTGACGGCGGTCTTCCTCACCCACAGCCACCGCGACCATATCGCGGGCTGGCGCGCGGTGCGGGGGGCGCGGTTCCATCTCACCGAAGCGGAGGTGCCGCTCTTCGTGGGCACCTCGCTGCACCACGACCTCCCCTCCCGCGCGGCCGAGCGCGTTCTGGGTCACTCCGGCCCCCGCCCGGGAGAGGTGGAGCTCCGCCCGTTCCGCTCGGACACCGCCTTCACCTTCGGGAGCGACACCGTCCGCGCCTTCCTCGTCCCGGGCCACACCGACGGGAGCGCCGCCTACCTCTTCCGTGGGGTGCTCTTCCTGGGGGACGCCGTCACCTACAACCATGTGAACGGGTTCGGCTCCGCGCAGCGGATCTTCACCCGCGACCACCGGCGCAGCCAGGCCAGCCTGGCCTCCCTCTGGGAGCGGGTGAAGCCCTACGAGGTACGCTGGGCCTGCAACGCGCACGCGAAGTGCGCTCCCGTGGGCTCCGCCCTGATCCGGAAGGTGCTGCGCTGACGCTACCGCACCTGGATCCGCTTCTCCAGCACCACCATCCCTTCCGCCTCCTGTAGCCCCCTCCCGACCACCCTCCTCCCGCGTACCCGCAGGAGCGTCTCACCCTTCCGGGTGAAGCGCAGCTCCACGCGGCGGGAAAGCTCCGCCCGGGCATCGGCGCAGCCGGTGTCCTCGTCCTCGTGGGTCCGGTCGTACGGCGTGACCGTGGCGAGGTCCGGCTCCAGCTCCACCACCGCTCCGGCCGCCTCCCAGCACAGCGTCGGACCGATGGTGGTGACCCTGATCGCGAAGACCACCCCCGCCTGCACGGTGTCGGGCGCGACCACGCCGGCGCGCAGTGCGGAGCCGGACGCGAGGGCCCGGAGGGGAACGACATCCGTAACGGCCGGGAGCACCTCCCACTCCAGGATCCCCGGGATACGCCGTCCGCCGGGGGCCAGAGCCGAATCGCAGGCGCCCGCCAGCAGCACCGCGCACACCACTGCGAATCCAGTCTTGAAATACACGGTAACACCCTCGCGTAGCCGGTAGGGGAGAGGGCGCACGCGGCGGGGACGGAACCCCAAGCCCTGACCGCCGGGTGATCTCGCTGTTTGCCGGTAGACGAGCCAGGTTGCCGCTCTGTCACCTGCAGTCGGGGGCGCGTCCCGGGAC
>DATAAL010000292.1:0-7622 GCA_036260145.1 Longimicrobiaceae bacterium
CCTCGACCCGCCCCACCAGCTCCGCCGCAGTGGGCGAGCCCGACAGGTCCACCCGCACCGGCAGGGGGGTCACGAAGCAGCCGATCAGCCTTTCCACCTCCCGGCGCCCCCGGCTCTCCGTGGAGGCGCCGATCACCAGCTCCGTCTGCCCCGACAGCCGGCCCAGCACCGCGGCCCACCCCGCCAGCAGCACCGTGGAGATGTGCACACTGTGGCGCCTTTCGAGCGCTTTCAGGGCCGCAACCAGCTCCTCGTCCAGCTCCAGCCGGACGAGGGCCCCGGCGTCGTCCGGCTGCGCGGGGCGCGGGTGGTCCGCCGGCACCTCCAGCGGCTCCGGGGGGTCCGCCAGCGTCTCCTGCCAGTACTCCGCCTGCTCCCGCAGCAGTCCGTCGTCGATCGCCGGCAGCTCCGCCCGGACCGCGCTCACCGTCACCGGCAGTGATGCGGAGAACGTCTGACCAGCAAGCACGTCCATAGCCGGCTACCCCTCAGAAATGTTGCCTGACGAGCAATGCTGTGGGCCCAGGTGCCCCGCAGGATCCCTTGTCTTGCCAGCTCGCGTGACTCTTTATCTTCGCTGATCGGCCCCGCCTGAAAGGCAGACAGCCTCCCACATCACCGCCTCGGTGACTGAGGTGGGGAGGCGTCCGATTGACCCTGGCGGCACAGCCTTTGGTCTGGAGGACTTGAGCTACGCGAAGTTACAAAACGTGGGGAAATGAACGATAACGCACGCGCCTCCGTGGCGTCAACGGTTACCGTCAAGTTTAGCGAATCATTACGTCCCTTTCTGACGTTTCTGTCGAAAAGGAGCTTGCGAGAAAACAACCGACCCGCTTAAACCTGAGGAATAGAAATTCCAACTTTTACAAAAAGGATGCGCACCGGAGGGGGAGCATGGCACGGGAGAGTCGCTCGTGTGCTGCGGCGACCAGGTGTTTATGGTGAGGTAAATCTATAATCCGGCGGGTGGAGATCTGATCGCTGCCCCGGGGCGAGCATCGCGCGCGTGGAGATCCAGATCGCCCCGGAGAGATGCTGCTCGCGACCTTCGAGACGCTCGGTCCGAATCCGTCCGCACCGCCTGTCTGGGCCTGGGATCCGAACCCCAACCTCCGGCGGCTGCCGTTCGTACCCGTGCCTGCTAGCTGAAGCCAGAGTCTTTCGCCAGCCGGGCTGCGGCGTACGCGACCCGGAGGCCGCGGCGATCGTACCGCGGCCCACCCCGCCAGCAGCGTCGTGCACAGCGCTGCCCGGTGACGGACGCCGAGCGCCCCGAGCCCCGCGGTCACCTCCTCGTCCAGCTCCAGCCGGACCAGGGCCCCGGCGTCGTCCGGCTGCGCGGGGCGCGGGCGGTCCACCGGCAGCTCCAGCAGCTCCGGGGCCTCCGGCAGCGCCTCCCGCCAGTACTCCGCCTGCCCCCGCAGCAGGGCGCCGCCGACCGCCGGCAGCTCCCGATCGGCCCCGCCGGAGAGGGAAGCCTCCTCATGATTCGGCATACCCATACTCCTCGAGGACATCTCCGAATTCACGGTCGAACGCCTTCCGATGGTGCTCCTTGAAGACGTCGCGCCAGGAGTCCACCCTCCCCGTGTTGAAGGTCGGCGTGCCTCCGAACAGGCCTTCGGTGAGCTCCTCGGCCGGGACGTCGACGGCCAGGAACTTCGCCCAGCGCTCGATGGCCGCCGCCTGGCTCAGCTTGCTCCCCCCGCCCTCTTCGCCGACCAGGTCCTCGAAGCGCAGCTTGAGGACACGCGGGTGATACAGCAGCCACCGGTTTTCCCTGTAGGCGTCGCGGAACGGCAGGCTCGACTCAGAGATCGCGAACGACAGCATCCGATCCATGCTCCCGAGGCTCCGGAGGATCGGTCGATACACCTGCGCCCAGGCGTGTCTGGCGATGAGCTCACTCTCGGCCAGGAACCGGACCATCGAAACCAGCTGCGCCCTGGGATCTCGATAGCAGTACACGATGGACGGCACCCCCGTCCTCCCCCACGCCGCCACAAATCGCCGGCCCGAGGCCCAGGGAAACTGGTGGGTGGAGACCACGAGCCTGGGCACGAACAGGGTCGTGTCGCTCAACCTCTGGATCTCCTTCCAGGCCGCCTGCACCTCGGACTCCCGCGGGTCGCCGATCCGGGGGAACCTCGCCTGGGTATCCCCGACCTCGGTCCTGGCATGGTACTCCAGCAGATCGAGGATGACCTCGGGTTTCAGGAACCAGTACTTTCGGGCGATGGCGGCGACGGGGGGGCTCTGGAGGAGGTTGCGTTCCATTTCCTCCTTGGGCATCCTGAGGTCGGAGGGCTCGACGGTGCCCCAGCCCATGTTCAGATATCCAGCGCGGGCATACAGCTTGAGCATCATGTGAGTGCCAGCCTTGGGTACGCTCACGAGGAGAGACCCTGAGCAGGCAGCCTGGACGTCGTCGATCTCGGTCATGTGGACAAATCGGTGTGCATCCGGAAGGAGTGAGGACGGTCCCATTCCCGGGTTCAGCTCCGCACGTCTCTTCCAGCGTCTCGCCCGTGTTGGTCTGCAGGTCGCCCGGGCCGAAGGAAGCCACGGTGGCCCCGGCGTGCGTCGTCGCTCGCTGTTCAGGAGGGCGGGAACGGCCCGGCACCGTCGCGCGGAACCGTGGAAGCTCAAGGGAGCGTGCGTGGACGCGACCCGGCTCCGGGCACGGGCCGCCGGCCGTCCCGTTTTCTCGATGGGGGAAGGCGTCGTCCCCTCTGGCACGAGCCGGACGCACACTGGCGTGTAACGTCTGGCGCGGCACGGCAAACGTAGCCTGTTCGTCGGGGGAAAAGCTAATCGTTCTTGGCCGAAAAACGCAACTCGCGACACGAAGGGCGGCCGTTTCCGCCACGGCCCGAAAGGTGTGACAATGATGGCGACGATCTCGTAGCTATAGAGCACCGGCCTCAAAGAGCCGAAGGTCACAGGTTCCTCCTGTCGAGCGCAGCTCGAGACGTGAACCCCCGCGGCTGCTGGCGGCCGCGGGGGTTCGTCCGTGCAGACCCTTTTTCGCGGTCGGTCCACAGCCAACCGCAACCGTGCGTCCGCCGGGGCGGATCCATGCCCCGGCGCGCCGTCAGAGCGACGCCAGTTCCAGGCGCTCGGGGGGAGCGCCCATCACCTCGGCGTACTCGCGGCGGCCCCAGCGGAAGTACGACCACGCCTCGGCGCCGTCGTGGGGGTGGTCCCACTCCACTGGACCGGCGGGGGGCGCGTCCAGCCGCAGCCCCTTCTCCTCCAGCCACGCGTCGTCGTACACCGTGTCCTGGTAGCGGTAGCCCTCGTCCGGGAGGATCACGGCGGTGAGCGCGTCGGGGTTGTTCCGGGCGTACCAGTCGGCCACCAGGAACGCCGCGCCGCTGGTGGGGCCCATGAACACCGCGTGCTCCGCGTGCAGCCGCCGGGTGGCGTGGTAGGCCTCGGCGGCGCCCACCCAGTGCACCAGGTCCACCGCCGCGTGGTCCACGTTGGCGGGCACCAGGCTGTTCCCCAGCCCGCGCAGCATGCGCCGGCCCTCGGACAGGCCAAAGATGACGCTGCGGTGCGTGTCCACCGCCACCACGCTCAGCTCGGGGGAGAGGAGGCGGAGGAACGACGCGGTCCCGCAGAGCGACCCGCCGGAGCCCACCGGGCCCACCAGGCAGTCCACCGCGCCGGCCGCGTGGGCGAGCTGCTCGGCGCAGGGGGCGAAGCTGGCCGGGTTCTGGGGGTTGGTGTACTGGCGGGGGCAGAACGCGTCCGGATTCTCCGCCAGGATCCGCTCCAGGAACTCGAGCCGGGCGATCTGAAAGGCGCCGGATGGGCCCGGGTCGCGCAGGATGTGGACGGTGGCCCCCAGCTCCTCCAGCCGGCGCCGCAGCGGCGGCTCGATGGAGGGGTCGCTCACCAGCTCCAGCGGGTGCCCGTGCAGCCGGGCCACCATCGCCAGCGACAGCCCGAACGTCCCCGAGCTGGTCTCGGCGATCACTCCGCCCGGCCGCAGCTCGCCCTCCTCGCGCGCCCTGCGGACGATGAAGCGCGCGGGGAGCAGCTTCGACAGCGTGAACACGAGCCCCACCAGGTTCGGGCGCAGCCACACCAGCCGGGGAAGCACCAGCGCGTCCACCACGTTGGCGTTGATCACGGGACCGCTCACGATCTCTCCTTCGTCATCGGGAAAATGGCCGGGGCTCCTCACGCTTCCGCGTCGGCGAGCTCGGCCGGGTCCATCCCCGCCAGCCGTCCGGAGCGTTGGGTCCTCCACGCGACCCTGGCTTACGCGCGCGCGGCGAACCCCTCCCTTGCCGCCAGAATACCCGCCGCTGGTGCTCGTTCGACAAGCCACCCGCGCCCCACGGGGAGCATACCAGCCGGTGCCGCACGGCAGCCGCGGGGGGATTCTTCCGCGGACCCGAATCTCATGAGTTCCCTCTGGTGGAGAATCATGCGAGCTTGATTCCCGGACGATCCTCCACGAGGTGGGATCTCGGCGGCGATGTGGGGGTGCAGCACCTGCGCGCACAGCGTCGACCCCGTCCCGCCGCAGGCCGGGAAGAGGGGGGCCGGGAGCCAGTGGGGGGATGGCGATCGCCCGGTCGCGCCGGTGCTGGTCGTCGGCCCCGGTCAGGCGCGGCGAGCGACTCCACCGTGGGATGCGAGAAGACGTGCGCCCGCACCACCTCGGCCTCCAGCACCTGCCGCACCCGCGAGATCACCCGGCCGAGCTCCGCCTGCGCCCCGGGCTCCGCGTACCCGCTCAGGCCGTGCTCCAGGAGAGGGAGGCCGCTCCCCTCGACCGGCGCGATGCGCTGCTCCGGCTCTCCGTCCACCACCCGGAACGTCGTGCGGAGCGCATCGTGGCGCGCCACGACACGCTCCAGCGCGCGGCGCAGCGCCTTCCCGGTCCAGCTCGCCCCGCAGCCGGCACCGCCAGGGGATGGGGTGCCCTGGGCCAGGGCCTCCCGGCTGGTCCAGCAACCGGAGCCGCTGCTGCGCGAAGGACAGCGGCAGACCCCCGACCGGGCCCGCGCAGTTCCGCCCGGACCTCGCTCACCTTCACCGGCAGTGATGTGGAGGATGTCCGGCCAGCAGGCACGTCCACAGCCTGTTTTCCCTCGAAGAATCTGGCCCGGGGACAAAACCGGGGGGTCCCGGGTGCCCGGCAGGACCCCTGGTCCTTGCCAGCTCCCGTCCCCTTCCGGCGCGAACCGTACGTGCCTGGGGGGTAACGTTCGACGCGCCCGGGCGCGAAACGCTGGACGGGGCGGGTAAACGTCGCCCTGTTCGTCTGGGAAAAAACTAATTATTCTACGCCGTAAAACGCAACCCGACGCACGAAGGTGCAACTTCCCGCCCTGGCCCGAAAGGACGTCGTCGGAGGGCGTTTCGGCGCCGGATTGTCGCCCCTCACAACGACGGCGCACGAAGTCCTGAACCCACAAACGCGGACCTGGACGACCGCAGCCCCCATGCCGCGGGACCGCAGCGGCATCAACGGAGTCATGGCCCGGGGTTGCTTCCACGTCTGGGGCGGCGAGGACGTGACCGGCATGGTTCCCGACCATGACTGCTACGAGTCCCGGACCAACGAATGGACACGCCTCCGAGACGTGCCCATCCCCGTTCACGGCGTCGGCGGCTCAGCCTTTCGGGACGGTCTGATCTGGGTCGCCGGTGGCGGACCGATATCGGCGGCAACCACGGCAGCTTGCACGACCAGGTCTTCCGGCCGGCAGTGAGCTGCGAGTGAAGCCGTCTCCGTCCCGGACGGTGGTCGGCGTGAGCATCGAGTCGATGAACTTCCCTCGGAGAGCGTCGATGAAACCGTCGCTGGCGCTGGCCGCCCCGTTCTTTTCCGCATGCGCGGGGTCCCGGCCGAGCCGAGCACCGCCGCGAACAGGCCGGGCCTCGTCGCCGGTTCCCGTGCGGCCGCACGCCCCGATTGCGGAGGCGTGGCGTCCGCAGCAGACCGGAACCTGTTCGCATACGAAGTGCGAACGCCAGCGCCGGTGCGGGTCGTCTGCGTGTCCCCCTGCCCGATGGGGTTCTACACCAGGTGGCTCGACGGCCGGATCGACGACTCCAGGGCCGGTCCGACCGTCCCCGTGGTGCTGACCGGGACGGCCGTTCCGAACTCCAACTCCTGCCAGGGTACCGCCATGCTCATGCGCTCCGTCGGTCTCGCTCGACTGCTCTTGTTGCTGCTCGCCGGTGCCTGCGACAAGGCGTCCGATCCCGGGCCGCCTGCGCAACCGGAGATTCCGATCAGCGGTGCTGCTGTGCCGGGAATGGAGTCTTACGATCGGACCATCCCCGATTTGATGCGGAAGTACGCAATTCCCGGTGGCGCGGTTGCCGTGCTGCGCGACGGCAAGCTGATCTACGCGCGCGGCTTTGGTTACGCGGATGTCGAGAACAGGGCGCCGGTGCGGCCTGACGCCCTGTTCCGGATCGCCAGCGTGTCCAAGCCGATCACCGGCGTCGCCATCATGAAGCTCGTCGAGGAAGGCAAGCTCACGCTCGACAATCGCGTCGCCCCATTCATCGCGCACCTCGCCCCCGCGCAGGGAGCGACCGTCGATCCGCGGTGGGAGCAGATCACCATTCGGCAGCTGCTCAACCACACCGGGGGCTGGGATCGCAACAGGCCGAACGGCGGATTCGACCCGATGTTTCGGCCGGCGATCGCCGCGGCCGCGGTCAACGCGCCCGCGCCGGCGTCCGCCGAGACGGTCATTCGCTACATGAAGGGAATGCCGCTCGACTTCAATCCGGGCGAGAAGTACGTCTACTCGAATTTCGGTTACGCCATTCTCGGTCGCGTGATCGAGCGTGTGAGCGGCATGCCGTACGAGGAGTACGTGCGCTCACGCGTGCTGCAGCCCGTGGGCGCCACTCGCACGCGGCTGGGCAGGACGCGCCTGCGCGACGCGCTCGCAGAGGAGGTGAAGTACTATCAGCCGGGGGAAGCCGGGCTGGGCCTGACGCCGTCGGTGCCATCCGTGTTCCCGGGCGAAGGCATGGTGCCCCGAAATTACGGCGGCTTCTACGTCGAAGCGATGGACGCACACGGCGGCTGGGTCTCGTCGACCGTTGATCTGTTGCGATTCATGGCCGGCGTCGATGGCCGCGCCAATCGCCCGGACATCCTCGCCGCTGGACTCGTGGCGGAGATGACCAGCAACGGCCCTACAGTATGTGCGTCTGGCGCGTGCTATTACGCAGGTGGATGGGTGGTTCGCCCAACCCAGGGCGACGCGACCTGGTGGCACGGGGGATCGCTGCCCGGCACGACCAGCATTCTCGTGCGCTCGTATCACAACTTCTCGTGGGTCGCGCTGTTCAACGCTCGCTCCGGGACAGGCAATTTCGCCGGCGAGCTCGATGCCGCGCTATGGGATGCGCTTGCCAGCGTCTCATCATTTCCGGCGCATGACCTGTTTTCGACCTTCCGATGACATCAGCCGTTCCGGTTCGCTGCGAATGACGCGGATTGTCGCCGCCGTGTGGAGTGCCCTCGTGGGCATTGCGACACCGGCGGCAGCACAGCACGAACACCACGGTGTTCCCTCCGATAGCGCGCGGGTGCTGCTGGATGCGGTGACGACACGCGCGGAGCGCGT
>DATAAL010000293.1:0-3386 GCA_036260145.1 Longimicrobiaceae bacterium
GGTGTCGCCGACCATGAAGGCGAGTCGCTCCACGGGGTACGCCGGATCCAGGGGGACGCACGCACCGCCAGCCTTGAGCGTCGCCAGGATCGCCACCATCAGACGGGGGGAACGCTCCAGGCAGAGCCCGACGCACCGCTCGGGCCCGACACCGTGCCGACGGAGGAGACGGGCGAGACGGTTCGCCCGCCGGTTCAGCTCCCCGTAGGTCAACGCCTCGTCCCGGAAGAGGAGCGCCGTCGCGTCCGGCGTGCTCCGGGCCCGCGCCTCGAAGAGCTCGTGGATGCACAGGCCCCGCGGGTAGGCGGGCTCTTCCGGGTTCCACTCGTCCAGCACCCGCCGCCGCTCCGCCTCGTCCACCAGGGGGATCTCCCGCATCGGTCGGTCGGGCGCGGCGAGCATCGCCTCCAGGAGGCGGTGGTAATGCCCGATCATCCGCTCCACCGTGGAGGCATCGAACAGATCGGTGGCGTACTCCCACACCGACTCGATCCGGTCGTCAGGCGCCCCGGCGATCATCTCGGCGCGGGGCATGGAGATGACCTGGATGTCGAACTTGGCCGAGCCGTTGCTGAGTGCCTCCGTGACCTCGATCGTCGCTCCCGGGACGCGGAGCTCCGGGTACGGAGAGTCGTGGAAGTTGAACGCCACCTGGTAGATCGGGAGACGGCTCAGCGTCCGCTCCGGCGCCACCGCCTCCACCACCTGCCCGAAGTGCACGTCCTGGTGGGCGTACGCCTCGCGGGCGGTGTCCCGTACCTGCCCCACCAGCTCACGGAAGGTGGACACCTCGCCGAGGCGGGCGCGCAGCGCGACCGTGTTGACGATCATCCCGATCAGCTGCTCCGTCTCACGCAGGCCGCGGTTGGCGACCCCGCCACCGACGCAGAAGTCCTCCTGCTCGGTATAGCGCTGCATCAGCGCCTCGAAGGCGGCAAGGAGCGTCATGTACAGGGTGACGCCGTTCTCCCGGCCAAACGCCCGCGCTGCGCGGGACGCAGCCGGCGGGATCCGGACGCGGATCGTGGCGCCGCGGAAGCTCATCACCGGAGGGCGCGGGCGGTCGGTGACGAGCTGTAGCACGGGATCGCTACCGGACAGCTTCTTCTTCCAGTATTCCAGGTCGCCACGGGCGCGTTCCCCCTCCATCACCCGGCGCTGCCATACGGCGAAGTCGGCGAACTGGACGGGGAGCTCCGGGAGGGGCGACGGCTCGCCGCGGGCGAACGCGGAGTAGATCGTCGTCAACTCGCGGAGGAAGACGGCGAACGACCACCCGTCGTGCACGAAGTGGTGCTCCACCTGGAGGAGGAGGTGCTCGTCGTCGGCGAGCCGGAGGAGCCGCCAGCGGATCAGCGGGAGACGGTCCAGCGCGAAGGGGGCGCCGAACTCCTCCGCCATATGGCGCTCGACCGCGTCGCGGCACTCCGCTTCGGGGAGGGTCCGCAGGTCGAAGCGCGGGAGCACCACCGGAGCGGGGTCGCGCACCGTCTGAACGGGTGTCCCGTCCACGGCGTGGAAGGTGGTGCGGAAGATCTCGTGCCGGCGGACGATCTCCGTCAGGGTCCGCTCCAGGACGTCGGCGTCCAGCGCGCCGCGGAAGCGGAGCGACACCTGGAAGTTGTACGACTGCATCCCCGGAGAGAGCTCCTGGAAGAACCAGATTGCTTCCTGCGGCAGCGACAACGGAAGCGGGCCGTCGCGGGGGACCCGGACCAGCGGAGGGATCGGTTTCTCCGCCGCGGGCGTGCTCTCCTCCACCCTCGTGGCGAGCTCCGCGATGGTGGGCGCGTCGAAGATCGAGCCCATCGGGAGATCCACCCCGATGGCCTCGCGCACCCGCGCGACGATCTGCGCCGCACGGAGGGAGTGTCCGCCCAGGTCGAAGATGTTGTCGTGGATCCCTACCGACTCCACTCCCAGCACCTCCTCCCAGATCGCCGCCAGCCGCTCCTCCACGACCGTGCGCGGCGCCACGTAACCCTCAGTCCTCGCACGCCCGGCCTCCGGCGCGGGGAGCGACCTGCGATCCACCTTGCCACTGGGGGTGAGGGGAAACGCCTCCAGCTCCACGAACATCGCCGGTACCATGTACTCCGGAAGCCGCTCCCGCAGCCATCCCCGGAGCTCCGGCGTGGTGGGCGCAGCATCCGCACCGGCCGGTACCAGGTACGCCACCAGGAGCCTGTCCCCATCTCCACCTTCCCACGCCACCACCACCGCCTCCCGAACGCCGGGATGCCGCTCCAGCACCACCTCGATCTCCCCCAGCTCTACCCGGAAGCCGCGCACCTTGACCTGGTGGTCCACCCGCCCCAGGTACTCAAGCTCCCCGTCCGGTAAGATCCGGCCCAGGTCACCCACCCGATACATCCGTGCTCCCGGCTCGCCTCCGAACGGGCAGGGGAGGTATCTCTCCGCCGTCAACTCCGGCCGTCCCAGGTAGTCCCTCGCCAGCCCCGCGCCGGAGAGGTAGACCTCCCCGATCTCGCCCTCCGCCACCGGCTCCATCTGCGCGTCGAGGAGGTGGATGCGGGTTCCCGCGATCGCCCGCCCCACTGTGGGTTCCCGCTCGCTCCCCGGCTCCACGCACAGGGCCGTGGAGTAGGTGGTGTCCTCGGTGGGTCCATACAGGTTGTAGACCCGCTCCACGTGCCCGAGCGCATAGAGTCTCTGCGCCAGTGCATTCTTGAGCGGCTCGCCCCCCAGGTTGACCACCCGCGTAGAGGCCGGGATCCCTCCGCTTCGCAGCAATTCCGCCGCGGCCGAGGGGACGGTGTTGATCAGCGTCACCCGCTCGCGTGCGGCGAGTCGCGGCAGCTCCAGGGCGTTCTCCGCCAGGACCAGCGTGCCTCCGACCGAGAGGGTGTGGAAGACCTCGAACACCGACATGTCGAAGCACACGGAGGTAGAGCCCAGCACGCCCCGGCACGCCTCAACGGGCCAGACTCCGCGGCACCACTCCAGCAGGGCGACCGCGTTGCGATGCTCGATCTGCACTCCCTTGGGAGTCCCCGTGGATCCGGAGGTGTAGATCAGGTACGCCAGGTTCTCCGATCGAACTCCGCTCCGCGGATTTACGGCGCGCTCGCGCTCGATCTCCCCCCCGTTCCGGTCCAGGGCGACCGTGGTGCCCCCGTATCCTTCCAGGAGAGGGAGGAGCGGCGTCTGGGTGAGCACCAGGGGAGCCCGGGCGTCGCGCAGGGTGAGGGCGATCCGCTCCCGGGGATAGTGAGGATCGAGCGGAACATAGGCGGCGCCGGACTTGAGGATCCCCATCAGCCCCACCACCAGGTCGGGGGTCCGGGGGAGACAGAGGCCCACGCGGAGCTCGGGGCGTGCGCCGCGGGCGCGGAGGTGGTGGGCGAGGCGGTTGGCGCGCTCGT
>DATAAL010000294.1:0-2647 GCA_036260145.1 Longimicrobiaceae bacterium
GCCCAGCTCCAGCCGCTCCCGCATCGCCTCCGCGTAGCAGAGCAGGGAGCGGTGGGAGACCATCACCCCCTTGGGCGTGCCCGTGGAGCCGGAGGTGTAGATGACGTACGCCAGGTTCTGCGGGTCGACCTCCGGCACACCCACCGGCTCCGCGACGGGGGCGTCTGCGCCCCGTCCGTCGTCCACCAAGAGCTGCTGCGGCCCCTCCGTCGGCAGCCCCTCCAGCAGTCCGGACCGGGTGACGACCACCCGCGCCGCACTGTCGCAGAGGAGGAAGGCGAGGCGCTCGGCGGGGTAGGTGGGATCCAGGGGGACGAAGGCGCCCCCGGCGCGGAGGACGCCGAGCAGGGCGACAGCCAGAGTGGCGGAGCGCTCCAGGCAGACGGCCACGCGCACCTCGGGGCCCACGCCCAGGGAGCGCAGCCGGCAGGCGAGCCGGTCGGCTCTCGCCTCCAGCTGCGCGTAGGTGAGCGTCTCTGCTCCGCTGACGACGGCCACGGCCTCGAGGGTGTGGGCGGCGCGCGCGGCGATGACCTCGTGGATGCACCGGATGCGGGGGTAGGTCGCCGCGGGACCGCGTCCGGAGGCGAGCACCTGCTCGCGCTCGTGCGCCCCCAGGAGGGAGAGCTGCGAGAGGCGCTGCCGCGGATCGGCCGCCATCGCCTGCAGCAGGGTCGTCAGGTGAGCCGCCAGGCGCGCGATGGTCTGCGGCTCGAAGAGCACCGCGCGATACGACAGCACCCCTGCGACAGCTTCCCCCGAGTCGGTCAGGGTGAGGTTCAGATCGAACTGCGCGACGCCCTCGGCCGCACCGAAGGGCTCCAGGCGGACCTCGCCGAGGGTCGGCGCCCTGTAGTCCGAGGGGACACGGTCGAGGGAGAAGGTCACCTGGAAGAGGGGTGTGTGCGTCAGGCTGCGCTCCGTCACCAGCTCCTCCACCAGCCGCTCGAAGGGCAGCTCCTGGTGCGCGTACGCCCCCAGCGCAGTCTCCCGCACCCGCCTCACCAGCTCGCTCCACGTGGGGTCGCCTCCCAGCTCCCCCCGGAGGGCGAGCAGGTTGACGAAGAACCCGATCAACCCCTCCAGCTCCACGCGCGTGCGCCCCGCCACCGGACTCCCCACCACCACGTCCTCCTGCCCCGCGTGGCGCCCCAGCAGCGCCTGCCAGCCTGCCAGCACCGTCATGAACAGCGTCGCCCCTTCGCGCCGGGAGAGTGCCCGCAACTCCCGGGTGAGCTCCGGTTCCAGTCGGAATTCATGACTGGCGGCGCGGGCACTCTGGACGGAGGTGCGGGGGTGATCCGTGGCGATCTCCAGCAGCGGTGGGGCACCCGTAAGCTGCGTCTTCCAGTATTCCAGCCGTGTTTGGAGCACCTCGCCGCTCAGCCAGTCGCGCTGCCAGACGGCATAGTCGGCATACTGGATCGCCAGCTCGGGATGCGGTGCGTCCTCGCCGCGAAGGAGGGCACCATAGTGGACGGATACCTCGCGGACGAGGACGTCCATGCTCCAGCCGTCGCTGACCACGTGGTGCAGCGTGAAGAGCAGGACATGATCCTCCTCTCCCAGCCGCAGCAACGTGCTGCGCAGCAGCGGCCCCCGCTCCAGGTCGAACGGCCGCAGCGCCTCGAATCCGGCGAGTCGCCTGGCCACCAGCTCTGCATCCGACAGTCCCCACAGCTCGACGACCGGGAGCGTCACGGGGGCAGACGCATGGATCACCTGCACGGAGGTGCCGTCGTGCTCCGCGAAGGTGGTGCGCAGCGCCTCGTGCCGCTCCACCAGCGCGTCCAGGCTCCGGCGCAGCACCTCGACCTCCAGCACCCCTCGCAGGCGCAGGGCGAAGGGCATGTTGTAGGTGGCGCTCCCCGGCTCCAGCTGGTCCACCAGCCACAGCCGCTGCTGCGCGAAGGAGACCGGCAATGGTTTCGTGCGGGGGACCCGCTCGATGGGCGGCGCGGATGCGAACGCACCGTTACCCTGGAGAGCCTCGATGCGATCGACCAGCTCCGCGACCGTGGGCGCCTCGAAGAGGGTGCGCAGCGGCACCTCGACTCCGACCGCCCGACGAATGCGCGAGACGACCTGCATGGCCAGGAGCGAGTGCCCTCCCAGCTCGAAGAAGCTGTCCTGTACTCCTACCCGTTCCAGGTGCAGCACCTCCGCCCAGATCCCGGCCACCACCTCCTCCATCTCCGTCCTCGGCGCCACGTACCCCACCCCTGACGCTCTCCCCTCCGGCGCGGGCAGCGCGCGCCGGTCCACCTTCCCGTGCGCCGTCAGCGGCAGCGCCTCCAGCACCACGAATGCGCCCGGCACCATGTACTCCGGCACCCGCTCCCGTAGGTACGCCCGCAGACCCGCCGATCCGACCTCCTCTCTACCCTCCGGCACCACGTACCCCACCAGGCACTTCTCCCCGGTTGCGTCCTCACAGACCACGACCACCGCCTCGCCGACCGCCGGGTGCGCCGCCAGCACCGCTTCGATCTCACCGGGCTCGATACGGTACCCCCGCACCTTCACCTGCTGGTCGATCCGCCCCAGGAACTCGAGCGTCCCGTCCGGGAACCTCCGCACCCGGTCTCCCGTCCGGTACAGGCGTGCTCCTCCCCGCGCGTCGAACGGGTCCGGCACGTATCGTTCG
>DATAAL010000295.1:0-4812 GCA_036260145.1 Longimicrobiaceae bacterium
CCCCCCGCTTCTCGTCCCCTCCCGACTCAGTGCCCGATCCGCCGGTAGCGCGCCTTGGCCAGCTCGAAGACCCCGTAGGCCACCAGCCCCAGCGCGGTCGCGCCCAGCAGCCAGGGCCCGTGCTCCCGCTCCTGCAGCGCCCGGAGCGCCCCGCCGAGCCCCCGCGCCTCCCCGGGGTCGTGGTGGAGCGCCGCGCGGACCAGGAACACCCCGATCAGCCCGAACACCACCCCGCGCGACGCGAGCCCCGCCCGCGCGGCGCGGACCATCCACAGGCGCGTCCCGGCGCCCACCCCTGCCAGGTCCATCCGCTTCGCCGGATCCGACGCGGCGGCGCGGTACAGCTCGTACGCGCCGAAGCCGACGAAGCCCAGGCCGACCGCCACCGTCAGCCACTCCCCGAAGGGCTGGGATAGGAGCGTCTCCGTGCGGCGGCCGGCGTCCTCGCGGTCGCTCCCGCTCCCCGCGAGCGCCATCCCCGCCGCCGTCCAAGCGAGCCCTGTGTGCACCAGGCCGCTCAGTGCGTAGCCCGCGCGCCGGAGCATCCCCCCGGCATCGCCGCCCCGCCCCTCCGTGTCCAGCGCCGCCTGCACGCCCCGGTGCAGGGCGTGCCCCGCGAGCCCCAGCGCCACCCCGGCGAGCAGCGCCCGGCCGAAGGGCTGATGGAGGATGGCTACCATCGCCCCCTCCGAGCCGGTAGCTCGCTCCCCCGCTCCCCATGCGGCGCGCGCCGCAATGCCGCCCACCAGGACGTAGACCACGCCCCGGGCCGCGTACCCCATCCGGGCCAGCCGCCCCACCCAGGGCGCCGCCTCCCGGGCGGCCTGCCGCCCCTGCACCTGCAGTTCCTCCAGCGCGCTCATCCGCCCCTCGCCCCGTTTCGTGGTGTCTGCCTCCCCGGCACCCGCGCCGGGGCCGACGCAACAACCGTGACGCCGGGGTCGAGCGTTGCCCCCTCGACCCCCGTCCCCTACTTTGTGCCCGATCCGGAAGCGTGTTCCGGGGGAGGGCGGCTCCCCCGCGGGAAACCTCTCGCAACCGAGGTGAAGATTGGCGGATACGAACTTTGACGTGGTGGTCGTCGGCGCGGGCCCCGGGGGGTACGTCGCCGCGATCAAGGCCGCGCAGCTGGGATACAGGACGGCGTGCGTCGAGGAGCAGTTCCTCGGCGGTGTGTGCCTCAACATCGGGTGCATCCCCACCAAGGCGCTCCTGGAGAGCGCCGCGATGATCGCCCACCTGGGGCACGCGAAGGAGTTCGGGATCGAGGTGGGGGAGATCCGGACCGATCTGGCGCAGGCGGTGAAGCGCTCCCGCCAGGTCTCCGAGCGGCTGGTGAAGGGGATCGGCTTCCTCTTCAAGAAGAACAAAGTCACCCACGTCCCCGGGCGCGGGCGCCTGGCCGGCAAGGGGCGGGTGGAGGTGACGGACAAGAACGGGAAGAAGCAGACCGTCACCGGCAAGCACGTCATCATCGCCACCGGCTCGCGTCCGCGCGACCTCCCCTTCCTCAAGATCGACCACGACCGGGTCTGGGACTCCACCGACGCCATGATGTCGAAGGAGGCCCCGAAGACGCTCGCCATCGTCGGCGCGGGGGCCATCGGGTGCGAGTTCGCGGACGTGTACGCGGCCTTCGGGACGAAGGTCACCATCATCGAGGCCCTGGACCGCATCCTCCCTCTGGAGGACAGGGACTGCTCGGCGGTGGTGGAGAAGAGCTACCGCAAGCGGGGGATGGAGATCCTCACCGGGGTGCGGCTGGAGAAGGCCGACATCGGCAAGGGCGGGGCGAAGCTCACCATCCGGACGGCCAAGGGGGAGACCCGGACCATCGAGGCGGAGCGGGTACTGAGCGCCATCGGCCGCGCGCCCAATACCGAGGACATCGGGCTGGAGAAGGTGGGGGTCAAGCTGACGGAGCGCGGCTTCATCGCCGTGGACCGGCAGATGCGCACCGACGTGGAGGGGATCTACGCCATCGGGGATGTGGCGGGGCCGCCGCTCCTGGCGCACAAGGGCTCGCACGAGGGGGTGGCGTGCGTGGAGGCCATCCACGGCGACCCGCACGCCGGGATCGACTACGCTAACATCCCCAACTGCACCTACTGCCACCCCGAGGTGGCCTCGGTGGGGCTCACGGAGGAGCAGGCGCGGGAGAAGGGGCTGGAGATCGAGGTGGGGGTCTTCCCCTGGACGGCCAACGGCCGCGCGCTGACGGCGGGGGAGACGGACGGCTTCGTGAAGGTGATCCGCGAGAAGAAGTACTCGGAGGTGGTGGGGGCGCACATCGTCGGCCCGCACGCCACGGAGCTGATCGCGGAGTTCGTGGTCGGCCGCCACCTGGAGACCACCGTGGAGGAGATGGACCGGGCCATGCACCCGCACCCCACCCTCTCCGAGGCGGTGGCGGAGGCGGCACTGGCGGCGCTGGGGCACGCGCTGCACATCTAGCGCGGCCAGCGCACCATGACCTCAGGGCCGGCTCCGGACGGGTTCCGGGGCCGGCCTCGCTTTCCAGAGGTACAGGTGCATTATTCGCAGTGATCTGTCTTCAGCCACGCCTCAGACAGACGGCTGTCTCGCCCGGTAGAACCGGTTATCTTCTCCACAAGGAAACGCTCCGCTTCTGATTCTGATCCCGGAAGGGAGGTCGAAAGCAGGTGGCGAAGCTCGAATGTGACTGCGGGCACCTCATCCACGACGGGACGGACTTCCTGCCCCACAAGGCTGACCTGTATCCCGACCAGGACTTCGACCGGGTCTGGACCGAGCCCGTCGACGCCGCCGTCGCCTTCCTCCGGCTCCCGGAGGGGGAGCGCGCCGGCTGGCTCCGGAGCTACTTCGGCGCCGGAGCCCCGAGGGAGGTCCGGGTGGAGGACGTGCTGGCCCACATCCTGGAGCGCGGGAGGAGCGCCGCTCGCCTCGAGGTGCTGGAGTGCGAGCAGTGCGGGAAGCTGTGGGTCCAGCTCGGTCCCCGGGAGTACGGGTTCCAGGGCTACACCCCCGACCCGCAGAACCGCAGGGGGATCCTCCGGTCCGCGGCGTCCCCGGCCTGACGAAGCGGAGGTCTCGCCCGCATGGAGCCACTGCGCCAGCGACTGCACGACATCATCTTCAAGCACGACGATCCGGCCGAGAAGGGGTTCGACGTCGCCCTGATCGCCGCCATCCTGCTCAGCGTGCTCGTGGTCATGCTGGACAGTGTCGCCTGGATCTCCGCCCGGTACGGGAGGCTCCTCCACGTCGCCGAGTGGGGATTCACGCTGCTGTTCACGGTGGAATACCTTCTCCGGCTCTGGACCTCGCGGGAGCCGCTGCGGTACGCCAGGAGCTTCTACGGCATCGTGGACCTGCTCGCGGTGCTCCCGACCTACCTGAGTGTCCTGTTCCCGGCCGGGCGCTTCCTGGTGGCGCTCCGGATCCTGCGGGTGCTCCGGATCTTCCGCGTCCTGAAGCTCGCCCAGTACGTGGAGGAGGCATCGGTACTGACGACTGCCCTGCGGGCCAGCCGGTACAAGATCATCGTGTTCGTCTCGACCGTGCTGACCATCGTCGTGGTGGTGGGATCGCTGATGTACCTGGTCGAGGGCCCCGGCTCCGGCTTCACCAGCATCCCGCAGGGGATCTACTGGGCGATCGTGACCCTCACCACGGTCGGCTACGGGGACATCGCTCCCCAGACGACCCTGGGGAAGGGCGTGGCCGCGACCCTGATGATCGTCGGCTACGGGATTATCGCGGTCCCCACCGGGATCGTCACCCTGGAGCTCGACCGGGCGTCCCGGCAGTCGCGGGTCCCGCGGGTCTGCCCGGCGTGCGGCGCGGACCGGCACGACGCGGATGCGGTCTTCTGCAAGCGCTGCGGCACCCGCCTGTAGAGCCCCGAGGCCCTGGCCAAATGGAACGTGGGGGAGGAGGAAACCCCACGCCCCCCCGGAGTCTTCGAACTGACGCCGCCATGACCCCTACGATCCACCTGGACGAGCACCCCTCCGGCGAGGACCTGGACCGCGTCGCCCGCGGGGTCCGAGACTTCAACCGCGCCGTCGCGGGCCAGGAGCCCCCGCGCTCCGTGGGTTGCTTCCTCCGCGACGAGGATGGCTGCGTCGTGGGGGGTGTCTGGGGGATGCTCTGGGGCTCCTCCCTCCGCGTGCTCGCCCTGTGGGTGGACGAATCGCTCCGTGGGCAGAGGCACGGGGCCACGCTGCTGCGGGAGCTGGAGAGCTACGCGGCAGGGCAGGGATACCTGCTCGCCCACGTGGAGACCCTGGACTTCCAGGCGCGGCCCTTCTACGAGCGGCAGGGGTATCAGCTCTTCGGGGAGCTGGAGGAGGTCGCGCCCGGGCACACCCTGTACTTCCTGCGGAAGGACCTCCCGCCCGCGCCGCCGTCGTGACCGGAGCGCCCGCGTGCATCCGCGCATCCGCCGCGCCGTCCCCGACGATGCCGCCCGCCTGAGCGAGATCGCCCGGGCCGCCAAGGCCCGCTGGGGCTACCCTCCCGAGTGGCTCGATGCCTGGCGGGAGGAGCTGACCCTCCGTCCGGAGTACCTCGCGGAGCACCGCGTCCTGGCCGCGGAAGCCGCGGACGGCCCGGTGGGCGTGTGCGCGCTGGAAGACCACGCGGACCACTGGCGGCTGGAGCACGCCTGGGTGGACCCCGCCCACCAGGGCCGGGGGATCGGCCAGGCGCTGGTGCGGGAAGCGCTGGAGATCGTGCGGACGATCCGGCCCGGGAAGGTCCGGGTTGTCTCGGACCCACACGCGGCGGGGTTCTACCTCGGGCTGGGCGCCCGGCCGGCCGGGACGC
>DATAAL010000296.1:0-7886 GCA_036260145.1 Longimicrobiaceae bacterium
GCCACCGAGACCGCCTCGGAGACGAAGACCGCCCCCACGATGGCGAGGAGGAACTCCGTCTTCAGGAGCACCGAGATCGCCCCGAGGACCCCCCCGATCGCCAGCGATCCGGTGTCGCCCATGAAGACCTCGGCCGGGTGGGCGTTGTACCAGAGGAAGCCCATGCAGCCGCCGGCCAGCGCGATGCAGAAGATCGCCAGCTCGCTCGCGCCCGGCAGGTAGAAGAGGTTCAGGTAGTCCGAGGTGTCTACCCGCCCCATCACGTACGCGAAGATCCCGAAGGTGGTGGCCGCGACCGCCGAGAGCCCCGCCGCCAGCCCGTCCAGTCCGTCGGTGAGGTTCACCGCGTTCGAGCTCCCGGTGATGATGAACATCACGAACAGGACGTACGCCCAGGGGGTGAAGGCGACGTGCCAGGTCTTGAAGAAGGGGATCTGCGTCCAGGTGGGCGGGATGTCGCTGAAGTAGCCGGGGAGGAGGACCAGAACGAGCCCCACCAGCGCCCCTACCGACACCTGGCCCATGATCTTGTAGCGGCCCCTGAGCCCCTCCGACTTCTTCCGGGCGATCTTGAGGTAGTCGTCCATGAAGCCGAGCACCCCCAGCCACAGGATGACCACCACCGCGGTGATGGTGTACGGGTTGTCCAGCTCCGCCCAGAGGAGGGTGGGGATCACCGTCGCCATCACGATCAGCACTCCGCCCATGGTGGGGGTCCCCGCCTTCCCCAGGTGCGTCTTGGGACCCTCGGCGCGGACCACCTGCCCTACCTTCAGAATGCGCAGGCGCCGGATGATCCCCGGGCCGAAGTAGAAGGCCACCAGGAAGGCGGTCACCACCGCTCCCGCCGCCCGGAAGGTCTGGTAGCGGAAGAGGTTGAAGACGATGTGGTATTCGGAGAGCGGGACGAGCAGATGGTAGAGCACCGTTTCTCAGCCTGGCGACTCGGGTTCCGGTCCGGACATCGGGGTTTCGGGTCGGCGCGGCGCTACGCCTCCGGCACGGGGGCGTAGTCGCGCTCCAGCAGGGGGAGCCAGCGCTCGAGCCGCTCCCCGCGGGACGCCTTGAGGAGGATGGTCTCGTTCCCCTCCAGCGCCTGCGAGACCGCGTCGTACGCCTCGACCGGGTCGGCTACGGCCACCAGCCGCTCCCCCAGCTCCCCGGCGTGGAGGATGAACGCGGTGGCGAACTCCCCGGTGGCGACCACCAGGTCCACCCCCTTCCCCACCCTCGCGGCAATCTGCTCGGCGGCGCGGCGGTGCAGCTCGCGGGTGTGCTCCCCCATCTCGCGCATCGTCCCCACTACGGCCACCTTGCGTCCGGACGCGGGGAGCGAGGCCAGGAGGTCTATCGCGGCGGCCAGGCTGGGGGGGTTCGAGTTGTAGCAGTCGGCCAGGATGCGCATGGAGCCGATCCGGTGCCACTCGTTGCGGAGCCTGGGGCGCGGCACCCGGGCCAGCGCGCGGACCGCCGCCTCGCGCGAGATCCCCATCTCCCGCGCCAGCCCCAGCGCGAAAAGGGCGTTGCGGACGTTGTGGCGCCCCGGGAGGAGAAGGTGGATCCGGGCTCCCTCCCAGCTCCAGCGGGTGGTCCCGTCGGGGAGGACCTCGATCTCCTCCGCCCCGCCGTCGGGGTGCAGGTCGGCCCCCTCGGAGAGCCCCACCACCCGGGTCCGGGAGGCGCCGAGCGCGGCGCGCGTGCGCTGCGGGAGCGCCGGGGGATCCTCGGCCACCAGCGCCACACCTCCCAGGCGGAGTCCGCCCAGGAGGGCCAGCTCCTCCTCCAGCACCCCCTCCAGGCTCCCCAGCTTCTCCAGGTGCTCCTCGCCGATGGAGGTGACGATCCCGAAGTCGGGCTCCACGATCCCGGCCAGGATGGCGATCTCCCCCGGCTCGTTGGTCCCCATCTCCACCACGATCACCTCCGCCTCGTCGGGGGCGGCCAGGAGGGTGAGGGGGACGCCGACCTGGTTGTTCAGGTTCTCTTCGGTGGCGTGCACCCGGAAGCGCGCGGCGAGCACGGCGCGGACCAGGTCCTTGGCGGTGGTCTTCCCGTTGCTCCCCGCGATCCCCACCACCTGCCCCCGGTGGAGGCGGCGGCGGTGCCGGGCAAGCTGGCCGAGCGCACGGCGGGTGTCGTCCACCTCGAAGTAGCGGAGCCCCCCCGGCGCGTCGGCGGGGACGCGGGACACCACGGCGCCGGTCGCGCCGGCCTCGGCGGCCTGGCCGAGGAAGTCGTGGGCGTCGAAGCGCTCGCCCCGGAGCGCCACGAAGAGCGAGCCCGGAGGGATCTTCCGCGTGTCGGTGGAGATGGTGGTGAACTCGGGCGGACCCTCCCCCGGGGGCGCCTCCACGCCCCGGTTGATCCACGCCCGCAGCATCTCGTCCTCCAGAGCTTTCTGCACCTCGGCCGCCGTCCACCGGAACCCACCGCTCAATCCGCACCTCTCCCGGAAATGGTTTCGCGCTCGGCAAGGAGTTCCTGGATCACCGCCCGCTCGTCGAACGGGCGCACCTCGCTCCCCCACACCTGGTACGTCTCGTGACCCTTCCCGGCGAGGAGGACCACGTCCCCCTGGCCCGCCTCGTCCAGCGCGCACCGGATGGCCTCCCGCCGGTCGAGGAGGCGGACCCTCGGCGCATCTCCCATGCCACGCTCGATATCGTCCGCGATCCGGCCGGGATCTTCGCTCCGGGGGTTATCGGAGGTGACGATGACCAGGTCGGCGAGAGCTGCGGCCACCCGCCCCATCTCCGGGCGCTTCCCGCGGTCGCGGTCTCCCCCCGCCCCGAATACCACGATCAGCCGGCCGGGGGTGAGGGGGCGCAGCGCACGGAGCGCGGTCCGCAGGGCGTCGGGGGTATGGGCGTAGTCGATCAGCACCGTCCCCGGCACGCCGGGAGCAGGGACGCGCTCCAGGCGGCCGGGGACCTGGGGGAGCAACTCCAGCCCGGCGGCGATCTCCTCCATGGGCCAGCCGAGCCCCCAGAGCGCCGCGGCTACCCCGAGCGCGTTGGCGACGTTGTAGTCGCCGAAGAGGGGGAGGCGCACCCGGTAGGCGCCGTCCGGGGTCCGCAGCGTCCATGCCATCCCCCCGGGAGCGGCGGAGACTCCCTCCGCCCGGACCTCGGCCGGGTTGCGGATCCCGAAACGGACCATGCGTCCGCCGGGCGCCGTGGCCGCGTCCCACGCCGGGTCGTCCGCGTTGAGCGCCGCCACCCCTCCCGGCTTGAGGAGCTCCAGGAGGCGGAGCTTGGCCGCCCCGTACGCCTCCATGGTCCCGTGGTAGTCCAGGTGGTCGCGGGTGAGGTTGGTGAAGACCGCGGCATCGAAGCGCGCGGCCGCCACCCGGCCCTGGTCCAGCGCGTGGGAGGAGACCTCCATCGCCACCCCGCGCACCCCGCTGTCCGCCAGGCGGCGGAGCCACTCGGCGGTCTCCACCGGCCCCGGTGTGGTGAGCCCTTCCGTCCCGGGGATGGTCCGCCCGTCCGGGCCGACGGCTCCCAGGGTCCCGATGGAGGCGGCGGGGCCGCGGCGGGCCAGGAGGTGGCGGAAGATCGCCGCGGTGGTGGTCTTCCCGTTGGTGCCGGTGACCCCGACGAGCGTCAGCTCGCCCCACGGGTCGCCGTGGAAGGCGGCGGCGGCGTGCGCCGCCGCGAGCCGCCCGTTCACGACCGTCACCTGCGGGAGGGCGAGCGACGGGTCGGGGTGCTCCACCAGCGCCGCGGCGGCGCCCCGCTCCGCCGCATCGGGGAGGAAGCGGTGCCCGTCTCCCTGGGTCCCGGTCACCGCGCAGAAGAGGAAGTCCTTGCCGACCTTGCGGGAGTCGACCGCCACGCCGCGGACCGGGAGATCGAGCGGGGGGACGGAGCCGCGCAGGAGCCCCTCCCTCTCCAGCCGCTCCGCCATGCGCGCCAGCGGGACGGTCCTCGCTTCGCTCACTGCTCCCCCCCCACCAGGACCAGCGTGTCCCCGGCGGGGAGCTGCGCTCCGGCCGCGGGCTCCGTCCCCCTCACCCGGCCGGTGCCGCGGAGGTGTACGCGCAGCCCCAGGGCGTGCGCCCGCCGGGCCGCGTCACGGAGCGGGAGCCCCTCCAGCGCGGGCACCGCCACCGTACCCCTCCGGCCGTCCGCCGGGCGCGGAGGGCCGCTCCCGGCCAGGTGGAAGACGTACGTCCCCCCCTCCTGGTCCGGCGGCGGGGCTCCGTTCCCGCCGGCCGCCATGCGCGCGGGGCCCGCGCCCGTGCGGCGCGCGGCGACCAGGCTGGCGCGGTCCAGGGCGGAGGAGCGGGCGGCCAGGATGGCGTGCAGCGTCTCCCGGGTGACCGGCGCCGCGGTGAGACCGCCGTAGTACTCCCCCCGGGGGCGGTTGATCTTGACGTAGATGGCGAGCTGCGGGGTGCGCGCCGGGAAGAACCCCACGAAGGTCGAGGCGTAGCTCCCGGACTCGTACCGCCCCGCCGCGCCGGTGAGCCGCGCCGTCCCCGTCTTCCCCGCCACGTCGAAGGTGGCCAGGGAGGCGCGCGTCGCCGTCCCTTCCTCCACCACCGACACCAGCACCTCGCGGAGCTGCTCGGTGATCCGCTCCGGGAGGACGCGGCGCACCGCGCGGGGCTCCCACCGCCGCAGCGGCTCACCGGTCGCGGCGCGGACCTCACGCACCAGCCGGGGCTCCATCAGCGTCCCCCCGTTCGCCAGGGCGCCGTACGCCATGAGGAGCTGCAGCGGGGTCACTGCGACCTCGTACCCGATGGCCAGGCTCACCGGGGTGAGCCTCGACCACCGGTCGGGTCTCCGGAGCCGCCCCCCCGCCTCCGAGGGGTACTCCACACCGGTGGGCGTCCCCAGCCCGAAGTCGCGCAGGGAGCCGTACTGCTCGGCGGCAGGGAGGCGCGGGGACAGCTTGGCCATGGCGACGTTGCTGGACTCGCGTAGCGCCTCCCGCACCGAGAGCGTCCCGTACGGGTGCACATCGGTGACGGTGCGCCCGTGGGCATCCGTCCAGCGGCCGTTCTCCGCGAACACCGTCTCGTCCAGCGAGACCCTGCCGTGGGCGAGCAGGCTGGCGATGAACAGGGGCTTGAGGGTGGAGCCGGGCTCGTACGGCTCGGTGACCCCGGCGAGCGTCCGGCCGCCCCCGGCCCGGTGCGACACCGCCGCGAGGATCTCCCCGGTCCGCGGGTCGGAGATCAGGAGGTCTCCCCCCTCCGCGCCGGTGCTGCGGACGGCCTCCCGGAGCGCGCCGTCGGCGATCTCCTGGAGGTCGAAGTCGAGGGTGAGGTACACGTCGGAGCCGTCGCGCGGCGCCACCACCGGAAGGGCCATCGAGGGCTCCGCCTTGCCGTGCGCGTCGCGCCGCAGGACGGCCAGGCCGTCCGTCCCCCGCAGGACGTCGTTCATCTCCTGCTCGATCCCGCCCAGGGCGCGCCCGTCGGCGGACACGATGCCCAGCACCTCCCGCCCCACGTCGCCCTGGGGATAGAAGCGCTCCAGCCTGCGCTCGGAGTGGATCCCGCGGATCCCCTCCAGCCGCCTGCGTTGCTCTGCGGTGAAGCGCCCGGGGAGAACCACCCAGGCGCGCCGAGAGCCGGTCGCCCGGCGGGCGGCGCTCTCCGACACCCCCAGCACGCGCCGGAGCGCCGCAGCCGCCTCGCCCCGGTCGGCGAGCTCCCCCGGAGCCACGGAGATGCGGAAGGTCTCGTAGCTCAGGGCGAGCGGGGTCCCGTCACGGTCGAAGATCCCCCCGCGCCGGGCGGGGACGGGGACACGGGACTGCTGCTGCTCCACCGCCTCCGCGCGCCACTTCTCCCCCTGCAGCGCCTGGAGCTGGAAGGCACGCCCCAGCACTGCCACCGCCGCGATCCCGAAGGAGCACAGGAGGATCCGGCGGCGGAAGATCAGGAAGTCCCCGCGCCCGCCTCCCCGCGCCCCGGCGCGCCTGCTCATCGCCGCGCCTCCGCGGTGTCCGTCGCTCCTCCGGTCGCCTCCCGGAGGAGGGGGACCAGGACCACCTCGCTGTCCGCCGGAAGACGCATCCCCAGGCGCTCCCGGGCCACCCGTACCACCCGGGCGCGGCTCTGCAGCGCCTGGATCCTGGTCGCCAGCTCCAGCCGCTCCGCCTCGGTGATGGCACGCTCCCCCTCCAGGTCGCGGATCTCCCGGTGCAGCGTCACCCCCTGCGCCTGCCGCCACACCACCAGGGACAGCGACCCCAGGAGGAGAAGGAGGGGGGCGGCCAGCCGGAGGATACCGCGCCCACGCCGCGTCCCCGGGATGGTGGCCCCCGAGGGAGTGCGTCGGGTCCGCCCGCGGGTCACGCCCGCCTCCACGCGCGCAGCCGCGCGCTCCGGGCGCGCGGATTGGCCGCGGTCTCCCCGGGGGAGGCGGATACCGGCTTGCGGGTCAGCGTCTCGCCGAGAGGAACCCCGCGGCAGCGGCACACGGGGAGGTGCGGCGGACAGATACAAGCGAGGCTCCACTCGCGGAAGGCGTTCTTGACCACCCGGTCTTCGAGGCTGTGGTAGGAGAGCACGGCGAGCACCCCGCCGGGGGCGAGCGCGTCGCGGAAGGCGGGGAGGGCGCGCTCCAGCGACTCGATCTCCCGGTTCACGGCGATGCGGAGCGCCTGGAAGATGCGGGCACGGTCCTGGGCATCGGCGCGGGGGCCCAGGGCGCGAGCGATGGCCTCCCCCAGCCGCTCGCTGGTGTCCACCGGGGCCACGGCGCGCATCTCCACCAGGATCCGGGCCAGCTTCCGTGCCCGCCGCTCCTCGCCGAAGTGGAAGAAGATGTCGGCCAGCTCCTCCTCCGAGGCGCCGTTCAGGAGCTCGGCCGCGCTCGCCTCCCCCACGCTCTCCCCGGCCATCCGCATGTCCAGCGGCGCCCCGGCGCGGAAGGTGAAGCCGCGCTCAGCCACGTCGATCTGGTGCGACGAGATCCCCAGGTCCAGGAGGACCCCGGCCAGGCTCCCGGGGGCGATCCCCGCCGCCTCCACCGCGTCCGCGAAGTTCGCCGCCACCACCCGGAAGCGGTCGCCGAACCGGGCCAGCCGCGCCCCGGCCTCCGCCAGTGCCTCCGGGTCGCGGTCCACGCCGATCACGTGGACCTCCGGGAAGCGCTCCAGGAGGGCCTCCGAGTGGCCGCCCCCGCCCAGCGTCCCGTCCAGGAAGAGACCGCCACGCTCCGGGCGGAGGTGGGCGACCACCTCCTCGACCATCACGGGGACGTGATAGCCGGAAGCGTGGGCCATGGAGGGTGCGTCAGGCAAAGATCTGGTGGGTGTAGCGGCTGAAGTCGTCTTCCTGCCCGGAGACCGCGCCGTGGAACCGCTCGGGATCCCAGAGCTCGATCCGGTCGATGGCCCCCACGACGAGCGTCGGGCCCCGGATCCCCACCGCATCCTGGAGGCGCTGGGGGACGAGGATCCGCCCCTGCTTGTCGGGGACCACCTCGACGGCGTTCGCGGTGATGCTAAGGACGTACGATCGCGCCTGCGGCTGGAGGCGCAGCAGCTCCCGCAGGCGCCCCTCCACCTCCGCCCAGGCGGGCTCGGGGTAGAGGGTGAGGGCGTTCTCGAAGGCGTGCACCAGGACCAGCGGACGGTCCGGGTGGTCCCGGCGGAACGGCGCGGGGAGGTTGAGGCGTCCCTTGTCGTCGATCTGGTGCAGATAGCTCCCGAGGAACCCGCGCATCCCCTTCCCGTGCTCTGATCGCCAGGTCAACCCACGGCCTCCCACTTTCCCCCACAGGGCTCCCAAGCTAACGCCCCGGAGCCCGAAGTCAAGAGGATCGGAGGGGTACACGCGCCGCGCAGTGGCGGGGTTTTTGCGCTTTTCGGCGCCCCTGCTGGAGAACCGATCGTTTCACCCTCGCGAGGCTCCCCGTGCG
>DATAAL010000297.1:0-3295 GCA_036260145.1 Longimicrobiaceae bacterium
GGATCATCCTCAACGAGCTGCTCGCGCTGCGGACCGCGGACGGGAGCCGGCGCTACTACTACGGGCTGCTGACGCACCCTGGCGGGAACAACATCGCCGGGATCGGCTTCATCGGCCGCCCGGCGGCACTGGGCTACGACGCGGTGCCCGGCGGGGTGGGGACGCTGGCGCACGAGCTGGGGCACAACTTCGGCCGCCTGCACGCTCCCTGCGGCAACCCGGGGGATGCGGACCGCGCCTTCCCGTACGCCAACGGGGGGATCGGGGTGTTCGGGTACGACGTGCCCGCCGGCGTGCTCAAGGATCCGGCGCGGGAGAAGGACCTGATGAGCTACTGCTCGCCGGAGTGGATCAGCGACTACACCTACCGCGCGGTCCTGCAGTTCCGCCTGGAGGCGGAGCCGACGGTGCTGGGGGGCGGGAGCGCCGACGCCGGGGAGGCGCTGCCGGAGCCGTCGCTCCTGGTGTGGGGGCGGGTGGGGGGCGGGACGGCGGTGCTGGAGCCGGCCTTCGAGATCACCACCCGGCCCTCGCTCCCGGCGGAGGAGGGGCCGTACCGGATCGAGGGGCTGGACACGGGCGGCGCCCTGCTCTTCTCCCTCCCCTTCGGGGGCGCCCCGCTGGCGGAGGTGAACCCGGACGAGCGGCAGTTCGCCTTCGCCATTCCGGAACGCCTGGCACAGACCGACCGGCTGGCGCGGCTCCGCCTGGTGGGGCCGGGGGTGCGCGTGGAGCGCCGCCCGGAGGACCCGTCCGCGGACCCCGTTGCCCCCGCCGCCACCCTGCGCCGCCCCGCACGGGGGGAGGTCCGCCTGGAGTGGGAGGACGGGCGGCAGCCGATGGCGCTGGTCCGCGATGCGCAGACGGGGGAGATCCTGTCCTTCGCCCGGGACGGCGGAGCGGCGCTCCGCACCCCGGCCTCCCGCCTGGAGGTGCTCTTCTCCGACGGGGTGCGCACCACGCGCCGCACCCTCCGGATCCGGTGACCTCCCTCCCCTGCCGACCCGCGCGCTCCCGACGCATGAGACCCACCCTGGCCGCCGCGCTCTCCGCCCTGGCCCTGCTCGCCGCCGCGCCCGCCGCCGCCCAGCTCTCGATGGAGGTGCGGGGCGGGGCGGGGGCCGGCTCGTACGAGGCTACCAGCGCGGGGTTCCAGCTGATTCCCCGGCCCGCGATGAGCGCGAGCCTGGACTATGCTCCCACCCCTCTGTGGTCGGTGTACGCCGGCTACACCTACGCCGGCTTCGGCTGCGAGGAGGGGTTCTGCCGGGGAGTGGATCCGGTGTTCACCTCCCGGGGGATCGACGCCGGGGTCCGCTTCCAGCTCCCGCACGGCCTCTGGGTGCGCGGCGGCGCCGTGATGCACTCGCTGGGGATCGAGTCACGGCGTGGCGAGGAGACCTTCTCCGAGAGCTCCGACGCGGCCTTCGGGCTGGGCGCCGGGGTGGGGATCGGGGTGCGCCTCGGGAACCGTGTCATCATTACCCCCGGGATCGGCTACACCCGCTACACCGCCGACACCGCGGACGGGAGCGACGGGGTGGCGCTGCTGACCGCGGATGTGGGGCTCCGCATCTCGCTGACCGGCCCGCGCGGTTTGCGGGAGGCACGCCCGAGCTATGCAGTTCCCCGGATTACCCCCGCCCCACCCGCTCCATGACCCTCTCCGCGGCCATGACCCCACGGTGCTGCGCCTCCTCGAAGAGCGAGAAGCCGCTCAGGTCGGAGTGGGCGTAGAGCACCGGCCCTTCCGACTCCGCCAGATCCCGTCGCACGGCCGAGCCGAGGAACCCCGGGACCGGACGCGCCATCGCGTGCCCCATGCGCATCACGTCGATCCGCGATACGCACCGGCGGATGTCGGGGTGCGCCCGCTCCAGGTCGGCGAGGATCAGCCCGGTCCACTCCCGCCAGCTCCGCCGTAGGAGGGTGGCGCGGGCCTGCCGCGGCGGCTCGTGCGCCAGCGCCCAGTAGTACGTCCACACCGAGCGCTCCGTGTGCGTGGCGAGCGACTGGTGGCCGGCGTGAACGTAGCCAAGGGCGGGGGAATGGTAGATCACGTTGTCCCACGCCGGCTCCGCTCCGCGCTCCGCGGGAGGGCGGTCCAGCGTCAGGTTCGCCGTGAGCCAGGGGGAGTAGACGAGGTCCACCGGCGGAGCGCCCTCCACCAGCCGTGGGGCCAGGAAGGAGGGGGCGGCGAAGACCACCGCGTCGGCCCGATACTCGGTGTCACCCACCAGGACGCGCGCCCCCGTTCCCCGCCGCTCGATCCGGTGCACCATGGCCCCCGTGCGCACGTGCCGCCCCAGCTTCGCCAGGAGCCGGCGGACGATCCATCCGTTCCCCTCCGGCCAGGTCAGCGGCCCCTTCTCCTCCGGCTCCCGCGCGGCGAAGTAGTGGACCCCGGCCCACGCCGAGGTGTCCGCCGCCCGGGCACCGTAGTCGTCGCGGCAGGCGTAGTCCACGTACCAGAGCAGGGCGGGAGAGCGGAATCCGCGTTCCGCCATCCACCGCTCCATCGACATCCGGTCCAGAGGGGAGGGGCGCGCCCCCAGCGCGGAGGGGATGGTGAACTCCCCCGTGCTCCGGAAGTGGTCCATCTCCTCGTGGAAGCGCCGGAACTCCGCGCGCTCCACGGCGGTCTCCGCCAGCGCCTCCTCCAGCCCCGGCTGCCACCTCCCCCAGCGGAAGGTCCGCTCCTCCGGGGTGAAGGCCAGCGCCGTCTCGTCCCAGACGCCGTTGCGCAGCACTCCCAGCTCCTCGAACAGCTCGCGCACCAGGACCGCGCGCGCGCCGGGGACAGGGACGTAGTGCGCGGCCCAGGGGTAGGCGGAGACCTCGTTCTCGCCCCACCGGGAGTTTCCCCCGGCGTGGTCCTCCATTTCCAGGAGCACGAAGTCCCGGAAGCCGCGCCGCTCCAGGTGCCACGCCGCGGAGAGCCCCGCGATCCCCCCGCCCACGATCACCACGGCGACGCGCTCAGTGCGCCGCGGGGCGGGGAAGGCGCCCTGGTCGCGCAGGAGGTGCCCCCGCGCGCCGCCGTCGTCCACGAAACCGCCGGCGAGCCTGCGATTCGTCTTGGGCGCGCACCCCACCAGCGCAGCCGAGAGCGCCGCGCCCCCGGCGGCAACCGTCCCCAGGAAGGCACGCCGGTCCATCGGAGCGTCGGAGGGCGGGGACGGCTCAGCCATCGAGGTCCACGCCGCCGGAGCCGCCGTACCGGAGGTCGTCGAACGGCGGGGGAGAGCAGGCAGCGAGGAGGAGGGGCGACACCCCCCACCCCCAACCCCTCCCC
>DATAAL010000298.1:0-2934 GCA_036260145.1 Longimicrobiaceae bacterium
GTGCAGGGTGAGGAGCACGCCCACCTCCTCCTCTCCCAGCCGCGCCACGGTGGCGCGCAGCAGCGGACCCGTGGCCAGGTCGAAGGGCCGCCGCGCCTCCTCCGCCACCAGCCGCGCCAGCTCGGCGTCACGAGCGTCCCCGGGCACCCCGCCGAGATCCACCAGCGGGAGCCGGAGGGTGCGCGCCGGCTCGATCCACTGCACGGGCTGAGCGTCGAGCACGGGGAAGCGGGTGCGCAGCGACTCGTGCCGGCGCACGATCTCCGTCAGAGCCCGCTCCAGGGCGCGCAGGTCCAGGCCGCCCCGGATCCGGAGCGCATAGGGCAGGTTGTAGGTGGAGCGGCCGGGCTCCAGCCGGTCGAGGAACCAGAGGCGCTGCTGGGCGAAGGAGAGCGGGAGCGGCCCCTCCCGCGGCACCCGCACGACCGGCGGCACCCGCAGCCCGCTCCCCTCCCGGCGCGCCTGCTCGATGCGCTCGGCCAGTCCGGCGACGGTGGGGACCTCGAAGAGGGCCCGCAGCGGCAGCTCGGTCCCGAACGCCTCCCGCACGCGCGAGATCACGCGCGTCGCCAGGAGGGAGTGCCCGCCGAGGGCGAAGAAGTCCTCCGTCGCCCCGACGCGCTCGGCGCCCAGCACCTCGCTCCAGATCCCGGCCAGGATCTCCTCGGTCGGCGAACGCGGTGCCAGGTACCCCTCCCCGGACGATCCCTCCGGGGCCGGGAGCGCCCGCCGGTCCACCTTCCCGTGCGCGGTAAGCGGTAGCGCCTCCAGAATCACCAGCGCGGCGGGCACCATGTACTCCGGAAGGCCCGCCCTCAGGTGCGCTCGCAGCTCCGCGATCGAGACCGCCGCCTCCGGGACGACGTACCCCACCAGCCGCTTCTGCCCCGGCGCGTCCTCCCGGGCCACCGCCACTGCCTCCCGCACCGAGGGGTGCGCGACCAGCGCCGCCTCGATCTCGCCGGGTTCGATGCGGAAGCCGCGCACCTTCACCTGGAAGTCGGTACGTCCCAGGTACTCCAGCTCCCCCGCAGACCGCCAGCGTACCCGGTCGCCCGTCCGGTACAGCCGTGCGCCCGCATCCTCCGAGAACGGGTCCGGGACGAATCGCTCCGCCGTCAGCTCCGGCAGGTTCAGGTATCCACGGGCCACCCCCACGCCTCCCACGTAGAGCTCGCCCGGGACCCCCACCGGCACCGGATCCCCCCGTGCGTCGAGTACGTACGCCCGCGCGTTCCCGACCGGACGGCCGATTGCCGGCCGCTCTCCCTGCGCGCAGCACAGCGCCGCGTCCACCGTGCACTCGGTCGGACCGTACAGGTTCCAGAAGCGCCGCTCCGTGCACGCGGCCAGGTCGTGCCACAGCTCCGCTTCGATCGCCTCCCCCGCCACCAGCACGTCCGACGGCAGCGAAGCCGACCGCTCCAGCAGCCCCTCCCTGGCCAGCAGCCGGAGCTGCGCCGGCGTACAGTCGAGCACATCCACCCGCGACTCGCGCAGGAATCCCATGAACGCCTCGCCCTCGTAACGCACCTCCTCCGGGACCGGGCACAGGGTCGCACCCGAAAGGAGCTGCACCCACTGCTTCACCGAGGTGTCGAAGCCGATCGGTCCGTTGACGCTTACCCTCGGCGGCGCGTCCGCACCCCGGTGCGAGTAAACGGCCTCGCGCAGCGCCGTCGCGAGGTTGACGACCGAGCGGTGCTGGACGAGCACGCCCCTGGGGCGACCGGTGGAGCCGGAGGTGTAGATCACGTACGCCAGGTTCTCCGGGAGCACGCCGCTGAACGGCACCGCGTCGCTCTCGTGGTCGAGGTCGAGCTGGTCGACGCAGAGTATCTCGGCGGGAGACGCGGGGAGACGATCCCGCAGGCTCGACCGCGTCAGGACCACGGGTGCGAGCGCGTCTTCGAGGATGTAGGCGAGGCGCCCGGAGGGATAGGCGGGGTCCAGAGGGACGTAGGCACCGCCCGCCTTGAGGGCGGCCAGGAGAGCGACGAACTGGTCGGGGCCGCGCTCCAGGCAGAGCACCACGCGCACCTCGGGGCCGACGCCGCGGCGGCGCAGCGCATGGGCGAGCCTGCTGGAGTGCCGGTCGAGATCGGCGAAGCTGAGGCTCTCCCGGCCGAAGACGATCGCCGGCGCGTCGGGTGTGCGGGCGACCTGCTCCGCGAACAGCTCGTGGATGCAGCGCCCGCGCGGGTACGCCGTGGCCGTCCGGTTCCACGCCTCCAGCACCTGCGCCCGCTCGGCGTCGCCCAGCAGCGACACCTCCGACAGCCGGCGCTCCGGCCCGGCGGCCACCGCCTCCAGCACCCGGACGTAGTGCTCCAGGAGGCGCTCCATGCTCGCGCCCTCCCACAGCTCCCTGCGATAGGCCAGCCCCCCCTGGATCACCTCCTCCACCTCGACGAGGTTCAGCATCAGGTCGAACTTCACCGACGCGCCGCCCGTCCCGAGGCTCTCCACCCCCGTCTCCCCCAGCGCCAGCTCCCCCTGCTCGTTGTTCTGCAACGTGAACAGCACCTGGAAGAGCGGCGTGTGCGCCAGACTCCGCTCCACCCCCAGCTCCTCCACCAGCTTCTCGAACGGCACCTCCTGGTGCGCGTACGCCCCCAGCGTCGTCTCCCGCACCTGCCGCAGCAGCCCCCGGAACTCCGGCTCCCCCGAGAGGTCCGCCCGCAGCACCAGCGTGTTGACGAAGAAGCCGATCACCCCCTCCGTCTCCAGCCGCGTGCGCCCCGCGATCGGGGTGCCCACCAGCACCTCCTCCTGCCCCGCGTACCGGCTCAGCAGGAGCTGCCACGCCGAGAGCAGCGTCATGAACAGCGTCGCCCCCTCTCGCCGCGAGAGCGCCCGCAGCCCCGCCGTCGTGTCCGATGAGACGACGAAGCCGAGCATGGCGCCCGCGTCGCTCACCACGGCCGGACGCGG
>DATAAL010000299.1:0-2426 GCA_036260145.1 Longimicrobiaceae bacterium
TCCGCCGCGGCAACCGGTAGCCGATCACCGCCTCCGTAGGCGACACCCGCGTGGCGGCCCGCCCGGGGGAGAACGGGACCGCCCGGGGGTGCGGCAGCCAGGGCCACGCACCCCGGCTTCCGGAGGAGAGATGTACCTCCCGCCGGGCCCCCTGGCAAGCCGCGTGACCCCCACCGGACCCTCGCACCCTGGAAGAGGCAGCGGGGGATTAGGGGTTGCCCTTCCCGGCGTTTTTGCCCAGTTTCTGCACGATCCTTGGCCCCTGGACCCTGAACCAGGAGGGATTCATTGAACGCATCGTCTTGCGCTGCAAGTACGTTGGCGCTCCCGAGCGGGTTGCGCCATCCTGCGTTTCTGGCGATTTTCACCCTGTGCGCGTGGGTCGCGCCCGCCTCCGGGCAGCAGGCCGACAGCACCCGTCTCCCCCCGCCCGTCCCCCCACGGGTGGACGACCACGCCCCCTTCGGCCGGGAGTTCTGGATCCGGCTCCGTGAGGAAGCCCGCCGCTTCCGGGAGCTGGAGTTCGGCGCCTGGGTGTTCGCCCGGCGCTACGAGATCTCCCCGGAGCTGGCGGCGATGATCCACGAGGAGGCTCGCCGCGAGGGGATCGACCCGGAGCTCGCCTTCCGCCTGGTGCGGGTGGAGAGCCGCTTCCACCCCCGCGCCCGCAGCCGCGCCGGCGCCCTGGGCCTCACCCAGCTCATGCCGGGGACCGCCCGCCGCTTCGACCGGCGGATGCGCACCGCCGCCGCCGTCATGGAGCCGCGCGCCAACCTGCGCGTCGGCTTCCGCTACCTGCGGACGCTGATCGACCGCTACGACGGCGACGTCCGCCTGGCGCTCCTGGCCTACAACCGCGGGGAGAACGCGGTGGACCGGGCACTGCGCCGGGGGCGGAACCCGGAGAACGGGTACTCCCGCAAGGTCCTGGGAACCGGGAGCGACCGCTACCGGGGGAACGGCCGGATCGAGCGCTGACCCGGCGCGGGAGCGGCAACGGAGCGAGGGCGCGGAACGGGGCCATCCGCGCCCTCGCTGTTTCCGGTGAGGACAGCCCCGGGAGGCGCTCCCGCAATCTGCAAGAGATCCGTGCAGAGTGCGAGGCACCGGATCTCTCCGCTCCGTGAACTTAAGACGTAAGTGCTTGTCTGGCAAGCACTTGCAAATCGCCCTGCTTGTGGAACGCAGGGTGCACTGTATCCCCGCGTCGTCCTCCCGGCTCCGCGCCGGGTCCTCCGACAAAGGCAAACCCGTCTAAAGACGGGGACGCAAAGCCACAAGGCTAAAGTGGGCTCCTCCGGGAGTCCGCCAAGCTGGTTGGGCTACCGAAGAGGTACAAATGAATCTGTTCCGCTCCAGCGCCGTCCGCGGCGCACACCGCTGGTTCCGCCCCCTGGAAGCTCTGCTTCTCGGGGCCCTCGCCCTTGCCGGTACCGCCACTCCGGCCGCCGCCCTCTCCGGCGACGACGAGACCCCGGCAGACGCCAACCCCGTCGCCCGCGCCCGCTTCTACGTCCACCCGGTCTCCCACGCCCGCCAGCAGGCGGACGCCTGGCGCCGCTCGCGTCCGCAGGACGCCGCGCTGATGGAGTGGATGGCCTCGCAGCCGACCGCGCACTGGGTGGGCGACTGGAGCGGGGATCCGCGCGCCGACGTGGACCGCGTGGTCTCGGCCGCCGCCCGCACCGGGGCCACCCCGGTGCTGGTAGCCTACAACATCCCGCAGCGCGACTGCGGCCTGCACTCGGCCGGGGGCGCGCGCGGCGCGGACGCCTACCGGCGCTGGATCCGGGGCTTCGCCGCCGGGATCGCGCGGCGCCGCGTGGTGGTGATCCTGGAGCCGGACGCGGTGATGGTGATGGACTGCCTGAGCCCCGCGCGCCGTGAGGAGCGCCTGGAGCTGCTGCGCGATGCGGTGGGCATACTCAAGGGGGCGGGCGCCACGGTGTACCTGGACGCCGGCAACGGCCGGTGGGGGCGTCCGGACGAGATGGCCTCGCGGCTGCAGCGCGCCGGGGTCGCCGGGGCGGACGGCTTCGCCCTGAACGTGTCCAACTTCATCGCCACCCACGTCAACATCGCGTACGGGGAGCAGATCTCCCGGCGGACCGGCGGGAAGCACTTCGTGATCGATACCAGCCGTAACGGCGCCGGGACGGCCACCGGGCGGGAGTGGTGCAACGTCGCTGGCCAGGCGTTGGGCACGGCCCCCACCACGCGCACCGGGCACCGCCTGGTGGACGCCTTCCTCTGGGTCAAGCGCCCCGGCGAGTCCGACGGCACCTGCAACGGGGGCCCCGCCGCGGGCCGCTGGTGGGCCGACTACGCCCTGGGCCTCGCCCGCCGCGCCTCCTCGGCGGGGACGCTGGCCTCCCGCTGATCCGGTCCGTCGGCGGACACACGGAGTGCCCCGGCAGCCACTGCGG
>DATAAL010000300.1:0-7650 GCA_036260145.1 Longimicrobiaceae bacterium
GCACCACGACGGCGGCCAGCGCGCGGTCGAGCAGGTCCGCGTCAACGTCCACACCCAGGGCGAGCAGCAGCGACTGGTTGTAGTGCTGCGGATGGACGAGCCCCTGCGCGAAGAACCACGCCTGGACAGGCAAGAGGGCGAACGGCTCGCGGTCGGGGATGGGCGCGTCGGCGGGGCGCGGCACGTCCGCGCCCGACACGGCAGCCAGCTCGGCGACCGTCTGGTGCTGAAAGATCTGCGTGGGGCTCAGCCGCAGGCCGGCCTGGGCGGCACGCGACAGCATGCGGATGCTGAGGATGGAGTCGCCACCCAGCGCGAAGAAGTTGTCGTGCAGGCCCACACGGGGAAGTCCGAGCACCTCCGCCCAGATCCGGGCGAGGAGCGCCTCGGCGGGGGTGGCCGGCTCCTCCCCGTCGTGCCCGGCCGTCACCACCTCCACGGGACGGGCGCGCAAAGCGCGGCGGTCCACCTTACCACCCGGGGCGAGCGGAAGCGCATCGATGGGCGCGAAGATCGCCGGGACCATGTATCGCGGCACGCGCGCACTCAGGAAGGAGCGCAGCTCGGCCTCCTGAAAGGAGGCGCCCGGCCGGGCCACGACCCAGGCCACCAACTGCGCTTCGCTCTGGCCCCTCCCCGCGGCTATCACTGCCGCGCGCTCCACGGATGCGTGCGCCTCCAGCGCGGCCTCCACCTCCTCCGGCTCGATCCGGAACCCCCGCAGGCTGATCTGCTCGTCGACGCGGCCCAGGGATTCCACCGTGCCGTCCACCCGCTGCCGGGCGCGGTCGCCGGTGCGGTACAGCCGCAGGCGCAGACCGTCGGAGAACGTGTGCTCGAAGAAGCTCTCCGCCGTGAGCTCGGGCGCGCCCGCGTACCCGCTGGCCAGCCCGGCGCCGCCCAGATGCAGCTCGCCCGGGACACCTGCGGGCACCGGCTGCCGGTAGTGGTCCAGCAGCCAGACGCTGGTGTTCGCGATGGGACGGCCGATCGGGACGGTAGGCGACGTGCCGCCCCGGAACTCGGCGGGCACGTCGAAGAGGGTGCTGGTGATCGTAGCCTCGGACACCCCGTACGCGTTGCAGACCCGCATCTCCCCTCCCGCCAGCCGGCGCCAGCGGGCCATGGCCTGGGCTGGCACGGCGGCGCTTCCCACCACCAGCAGGCGGACTCCTGGCGGCGCGTCCACGCCGGTTTCCTCCATCCAGTTGAGCCACGCCTGCCAGAAGTCGGGCGGCAGGTTGAGCACCGTGATCCCTTCCCGCCGGACCAGGGCATCGAACTCCGCGAGATCCAGCGCGGCCCTGGCCGGGCAGACGCACACGGCGGCACCGTTCGCCAGCGCGGGAAATATCTCCTCCGCGGCCACGTCGAAGGCGGGCGACGCGAACTGCAGCACACGATCGGCGGGCGTGAAGCCGTAATGCCGCCCGACCGCGTCGCAGTGGCTCGACAGGGCGCCGTGCGGGATCAGGCAGCCCTTGGGCGCCCCGGTCGATCCGGAGGTGTAGACCAGGTACGCGAGGTCGTCGGGTGCGCGGGGAACGGGATCCGGGGTCGCGACGGCGGCGTCCACGACGATGATCGCGGCCCCGTCCGGCGGAAGGTCCCCGGCCAGCGCGGCCGAGGTGAGGACGAAGCGCGCGCCCGCGTCCGCCATCAGGCGCGCGGCCCGTTCCCCCGGATGCGCCGGGTCCAGCGGGAGGTACGCCGCGCCCGCGTCCAGCACGGCGAGCATGGCCGCCACCAGATCGGCGGAACGCGGCAGCCGGACCGCCACCACGGCGCCGGGCTGCGCCCCCGCCGCTCGCAGCCGCGCGGACAGGCCGCCGGCGCGACCTGCGAGCGCGGCGTAGGTGAGCGGCACCGGTCCATCCCGCACCGCCTCACGGTCCGGTGCGCGCGCGGCCGCGGCCCGGAACCGCTGCTGGACCGAAATGAAGGGAGCCGGCTCGGCCCCAATGCGGTTCCAGTCCAGGAGTGCTGCCCACTCCTCTTCGCTCAGCAGGCTCACCTCGCCCAGGCGCAGCCCGGGCGCGGCGCAGAGCCGGTCGAGCAGCAGAGCGTACTGCCGCGCCATCCGGGCGATGGTGGCGGCCTCGAAAAGGTCGGTACTATACTCGATGCGCCCGGCCAGCGTGACTCCCTCCTCCCACAGGTCTACGGACAGGTCGAACGCGGCGCTGCCGGTGTCGACGTCGACCGTTCGCGCCGGCAGAGCTTCCGTGCTTCCGGAAGCGGTTCCGAACTGCTGCAGCTGGAAGGTGACCTGGAAGAACGGATTACGGGTGGGGTCGCGCTCGGGCCGCAGCTCTTCGACCAGCTTCTCGAAGGGCGCGTCCTGGTGGTCCCAGGCGGCCAGCGCCACGGAGCGGCCGCGGTGAAGGACCTCGCGGAAGGTGGGGTTGCCGGAGAGGTCGATGCGCAGGACCAGGGTGTTTACGAAGAAGCCGACCAACTCCTCCAGTTCAGGCCGGTTACGGCCGGCCACCGGAGTCCCCAGCACCACGTCGTCCTGCTCCGCGTAGCGGTGCAGGAGAACCGTGAAGGTCGCCAGAAGGGCGATGAACGGCGTCACCCCCTCCGCGGCGCAGAGCGCCCGGACCCGGCTGGCGGTCCCGGTAGGCAGGGTGAACCGGTGTCGCGCGCCCCGGAAGGTGGGTTCGGCGGGGCGGGGGCGGTCGGTGGGGAGCTCCAGCACGCCCACCCCGCTCAGCTGCCTGCGCCAGTAGTCCATCTGCCGCGCCAGCGTCCCCGAAGCGAGCCATTCGCGCTGCCAGATCGCGTAGTCGACATACTGGACCGGCAGCGGCGGCAGGGGCGACGGCCTGCCCGCCGCGAAGGCGCGGTAGAGCGTCGTGAGTTCGCGCAGGAATACACCCACCGACCAGCCGTCGGAGATGATGTGGTGCATCGCCAGCACCAGCAGGTGCGAATCGTCGGCGAGGCGCACCAGGCGCAGGCGCACCAGGGGTCCGTTCACTAGGTCGAAGGGGCGGCGGAGCGCGGAGTCGACCAGGCGCACGGATTCGCTCTCGCGGCGAGCGGCGTCCAGGGCTCGCAGGTCGTCTACCCCGACGGTCAGGTCGAACGACGCATGCACCACCTGGAAGGGCTCTCCATCGATGGTGCGGAAAGTGGACCGCAGCGCCTCGTGCCGGCGGATGATCTCGGCGGCTGCACACGAGAGGAGCCGCGCGTCGACGGCTGCGTCGATCCGGACGGCTCCGCCGAGGGAGTAGCGGGGTGTATTGGGCGCGAGCTGTTCCAGCAGCCAGAGCCGCTGCTGAGCATATGAAACGGGGAATGCCTGCGGGCCCTCGCTCATGAACGATCGCCCCGGGTTCGTGCTCAGGTCGGCCGTGGTGGCTCTCTACGGACGGAAGAATTGCTTCGGCCCCTCCCGGACACCGCAAGGAAATGAACGGGTTCTGATGTCTTTTGAGGGGAGGGAGCGGGAGCCCGGGTCCGAAGGGCGAAGGCGGTAAAGAGTCTGCGGGCGCGAGTGAAGGAAAATTGCGCCAATTCAAATGTACGTTTTCCTTCCGAATCCACAAGCAAAAGATTTCCTGGACATGTGGCTCCGGTAGGGGAAGGTGGACTTGCGCAAACGCCTGCAGGTGGTTAGCTATCACTGCAAATCCTCGATCCCCGGTTCGAATCTGGGCGACGCCTCTTCTCCGAAGGTCGGTCGGAAGGTCCTGGCGGGAGTTGACAAATCGGAGAATCGCAGTAAATTACGAGGCTCGGTAGTTGATTGATGCCCCGTTCGTCTAGTGGCCTAGGACAACGCCCTCTCACGGCGTAAACAGGGGTTCGATTCCCCTACGGGGTACTCATCGCGGGGTGGAGCAGCCTGGTAGCTCGTCGGGCTCATAACCCGAAGGTCGCGGGTTCGAATCCCGCCCCCGCTATGGAGAAGGACTGGGAGGCAATGGGTCAGGGCCCCGCAGGCAGCAGCCCACCTTCTGGCGCGGGTGCGGATACCCTCCGGCCCGCGATAAAGGTCGATTAGCTCAGCTGGTTAGAGCGCTCGCCTCACATGCGAGAGGTCCGGGGTTCGAGTCCCTGATCGACCACTGACACGAATGGAAGCCCCGTCGTATATTACGGCGGGGCTTCCGTGTTCCATGCCTGGGCACGCTCGTTGCCCCACGCCGTGGCAGGCGGTCTTCCGTTCACTGCGCTCCACCGGTGGTTCCATGAGATCGGCTTATCTCGTTCTGCTCCTCCTCTTCGCGCTGGCGCCCTCCCTCCGTGCCCAGGAGGGATCGGCGCTCCACATCCGCCTCAACATCCCGGAGCAGGTCGTCCGGGTCTATGACGGGGCCCAGCTGCTGAAGACGTACCCGGTGTCGGTCGGTCTCCCGGGGCACGACACCCCGGACGGGGACTTCACCGTCCAGCGCGCCGAATGGAACCCCTGGTGGCGTCCACCCGCGCGGGAGTGGGCCAAGGACGACAAGATCACCCCGCCGGGACCGAACAACCCGATGGGGCGGGTCAAGCTGTTCTTCGCTCCGTACTACTACCTGCACGGCACCCCGCACGAGAAGGACCTGGGGACCCCTGCCTCCCACGGATGCGTGCGGATGCGCAACGCCGACGCGATCGAGCTGGCGACCTTGCTCCACCACCGGGCGAATCCCACGGTTCCCGCCTCGGAGATCCCCTCGATCCTGGCCCGGCCGCGGAACACGCGCTACGCGAGCTTCCGGTCGCCGGTGCCGCTCTCGATCCGCTACGAGCCCGTGGTGGTGGAGAACGGCGAGCTACGCATCTACCCCGACGTGTACCGGCGCGGCCGGATTCACACCGAGGCGGTGTACCAGGCGCTCCTGGCCGCCGGGTACGATCCGTCGGCGCTCGACCGCGCGGCGGTGCGCGACCTCCTGGCCCGCGCCCGGAGCACCCGGGGCGTCTTCGTGGTGAACCTGGACGAGGGGCTGGGGGTGAAGCGGGCTGCGGCGAGATAGCCTCCCGCGGCACGAAGCGACCGAAGATGGACAACGGGAGTTCGCCGCCGGCGGGCTCCCGTTCGTCGTCCGGGGGAACGCGAATTGCTGAGCGTATCACGTGTTTGCGCGCACCGGACCCAGGCACGGGGTGGGGTGGCAGATGCACACAGGCGGAGGTCCGCCGGCGTGGGGGAGGGTGTCGCGGGCGGAAGGCAGGTCCCGGTCCCTGGCGCCGGCGGAGCACGCGGCTGCGCGGGAGTTCGTGCGGCGGGTACGGGAGCGGGTCCCGGCGGAGCTGGTCCGGGCCTTCCTCTTCGGCTCGAAGGCCCGGAGCGAGGCGCGCCCCGACTCGGACGTGGACATCCTCCTGATCTTCCGGCGGCTCCCCCCGGACCGGGAGCCCCAGGCGGAGATGGCGGAGGAGATCGCCGGGGAGGTCGCCGCGGAGAGCGGGATCCCCGTGACCGTCTGGTCGGTGTCACTGGTGGACCTGGCCCCCGGGAACCGGACCCCGATGCTGGTGGACGCTCTGGACGACGGGATCCCACTCTGGCCTGTGGGGGCGCCTCCGGTGCGCGTGGAGTTCGGGCCGCGCGACGCCCTCCGCTGCGTGGGCGCGCTCCTCCAGCGGGTCCACGAGGGGGGAGAGGAGGTGTCGCACCTCCTCCGCCGCGGGGACGCGGGAGCGGCGCGGCGCCGGATACGGGACGACCTGGTGCGGCTCTGCACCGCGGGTCTCCTCCTCCGCGGCGAGACTCGCCCCCGACGGGGTGAGGCCGTCCGGCGCTTCCTGGCCTGCCACGGGGACGAGGTCCCGGGGCGCTTCAATCCCGTGCTGCGGTGGGCGGCACGGTCGTACGGGCCCTCCGGGAGGGACGACGAGGGTGCAGTGGGTCCGCCACCGGGCGGGGCGGGCGAGGTAGCCGACCTGATCGACGGCCTGCGCCGGTGGGTATGCCGGCAGGCACGGGCGCTGGCGGAGCGCGCGGAGGCCCGGGAACCCGCCCGTGGCGCGCGGGATAGAAACCGATCCAGGAACTCGTCCCCGTCGCGCCTGCCGGCCATGGGGAACGGCGGCGCACGACGGAACCCGTTCACGGGACTTCGATGAAGCTCTTCCAGCCCGATCCGCGGCAGCGCAGGACCCTCGGCGCGGTGTTCACGATCACCCTGGTGATCAGCACCCTGGTTACGGCGTTCTACCACACCCAGGTCGTGAGCGGGAGCCAGTACGCCGCGCGCTCCGAGGAGAACCGGCTGCGGCCGATCAAGATCCCCGCGCCACGCGGCACCATCCGCGACCGGGACGGAAAGATCGTCGCCACCAGCATCACCGGGTACTCCGTCTCGCTCCTCCCCGCCTCGGAGCAGACCATCCTGCAGACGCTGATCGACCTGATGCCCTTCCTCGGCCTCTCCCGGCAGGACGTGGACGCGCTGATGGTGAAGCGGAACGCACGGCCCAACGACCTGCTGGAGGTGTCGCAGAGCGCCACCTTCCCGCAGGTGGCCGCCATCGAGGAGCGTCGCTCGGCCTTCCCCAACCTGATGATCGTGGAGCGGCCCCGGCGTTACTACCCGAGCGGGCCGGCAATCGGGCACATCATCGGGTACGTGAGCGAGATCACCAGGGAGGAGCTCGCCCAGCCACGTTACGCCGAGGCCGGGTACCAGCAGGGCCAGTGGGTGGGGAAGGCGGGGATCGAGAAGGAGTACGAACTCGACCTGGGAGGGGTGGACGGGGCGCGCTTCGTGGAGGTGGACGCCATGGGGCGGGTGGTGGACCCGCGCTCCTCGGTCGGGGCCCTGCCTCCTCAGTCCGGGCAGGACCTGAAGCTGACCCTGGACCTGGAGCTGCAGCAGTACATCCACCGGATCTTCCCGGACACCATGAAGGGGGCGGTGGTGGCGATGATCCCGTCCACCGGCGAGGTGCTGGCGATGTACAGCCACCCCACCTACGACCCCAACGACTTCGTGGGCGGGATCAAGCCGTCGCTCTGGAGGGCGCTGAACACCGATCCCCGGAAGCCCCTGCTGGACCGCACGATGGTGGCGCTGTACCCACCGGCCTCCACCTGGAAGCTGGCCACCGCCGTGGCGGGTGTTAGGCGGGGGATCCTCAAGGCCGGCACCCGGATGCCCGTGGCCTGCTTCGGTGGCCTGGCATACGCCGGGCGCTACTCGCGCTGCTGGGAGCGCGGAGGCCACGGGTCGCTGGACCTGGGAGGCGCCATCGAGAAGTCGTGCAACGTCTACTTCTACCAGGTAGGCATCCGGCTCGGCCTGGCGGAGCTGACCCGCGCAGGGACCCGGATGGGCTTCAACAGCCGCTCCGGGATCGACCTCCCCGGCGAGGCCAAGCCCCGCTTCCCCGACGGGATCGACTGGTACACCCGGCGCTTCGGCCACCGGCCGTACCCGTCGGAGGTGATGAGCCTCTCCATCGGCCAGGGTCCCAACTCGCAGACAGTGCTGCGGATGGCGCACTTCTACTCGGCTATCGCGGGGAACGGGACCGCGCCCGAGCCGCACCTGGTGGTCAGCGACAGCGCCGGGAAGGGGCGGGGGATGATCGACCTGGACCTGGACTCCGAGGGGTTGATAGCGCTCTGGAGCGGGCTCGCCAAGGTAACGGAGCCGGGTGGCACGGCCCTCCTCTCGTCGCTGGCCCGCTGGAAGCTGTACGGGA
>DATAAL010000301.1:0-7464 GCA_036260145.1 Longimicrobiaceae bacterium
CCGGCCCCTGCCCGTCTCAGCCCCTGTCCAGCGTCCAGCTGATGGGCATGGTGATGGCGACGCGGACCGGGCGGCCGCCGATCCTGGCGGGGCGGAAGCGGAACTTCTCCGCCGCCTGCACCGACGCCTGGCCGAACGCCTCGTGGGTGGCGGAGACCACCTCCACCGTGGCCGTCTCCACGCGCCCGGTGGCGTCGATCACGAACGAGAGCACCGCCTGGCCGGTGACCCCCGACTCGCGCAGGAGGGGCGGATACAGGCGCTGCATCACCCGCTCCATCTCGGACCCGTTGGCGAGCTTCGGCCGCTCCTCCACCACGTTCACGTCCACCGGGCCACTCGGCGCGTCGCCCTCGTCGCTGCGCGGCGGGTCCTTGGCCGCGTTGCGCGCCTCACCCCCCGCCGCTCCCGTGGCCACGCCCCCCGCCACGCCCACACCGCTGAAGTCCTCGGCGCGCACCGGCGGCGCGCTGGGGTTCACCTCGGGGAGACGGTCCGGCACGTCCGCGGGCGGCGCCAGCTCCTGGAACCCCTTGGCGATCGGCTCCGCGGGCGCGGGCTCCGGCTCCGCCTCGGGCTCCTTGTACACCTGCTCCGGCTGCTCCACCACCGCAGGCTGCTCAGGCTCCGGCTCCTCCGGCTCCGGCGGCGGGGGCGGCTCCTCGGGCTCGGGGGCTGGGGTCTCGGGCTCGATCTCCAGGAAGGTGACCTGCTCCTCCGTGGTCCTGACCTTCTGCGGAGCGTTGACTGCGGCGTAGGTGGCCCCGCCGAGAAGAAGAGCGTGGGCGACGATGGAGGCCGCGACCGTCCGCGAGTTGAGGAGCGATTTCCGTTTCGGCTTCGAGGCGATCAGGGTGTTGAACATCGGGCCTCTCTCCTGCGTAGCCCCCGCGAGCGGGGCGTGGGTTTTGCATAAGTGAAGAAACCACAATCACTTATAACGCAACAACCGTTCCACGGGAACGGCTGATGCCGGAGATAAGTCGTTTTTTCGCAACGGTTTACATATCTGATCCCACCCGGAGCGGTCAGGGAGCCCGCATGCGGCGCAGCTCCGCCTCCGCGGCGATGTAGCCGAACGCGCCCCAGCTCGACCCCGCCACCACGCGGCGGAACACCTCCATCGCCTGCTCCCGGTCGCCGTTGTACAGGTACCAGTTCCCCACCCCGTACCCCTGCGTCGCCACCGTCACCGGGTCCGTGCCGCCCGAGGTGCCCAGCAGCGAGTCCGGCGGGAGCCCTCCCCGGTACATCAGGAGCCTCCGGTGGTAGGCTTCGTTCTCCAGGATCCGCATGTCGCGCCGGATCGGCTCCAGCACCCGGGCCGCCTCCGCGTCCCGGCCCAGGCGCCGCAGCGTCATGTACAGCCAGTCGCTGGTCGCCACGAGCATGTCGTCGTTGGTGGAGACCCTGAGGGCCTCCCGGTACGCCTCCAGCGCCCGCTCGAAGTCGCCCCGGAGGTAGTGGGCGAGCCCCAGGTGGTACCAGATGTTGGACTGCAGGGTGCTGGTGGGGATGTTGTAGCGGTTGGGAGCGCCGTCCGGCTCCACCTCGTCCGGCCTGCCACGCACCAGCTCCGTCGCCCGCCGGAGGTCCGCGATCGCCCGGTCGAACCGGCGCACCGTGATGTAGCGGTGCCCGCGGTGACGGTACAGGCGCGCGTCCCCCGGGTGCCTCTCGATCCCCCGCGAGAACACCTCGATCGCCTCCCGGTAGCGCCCCAGGTACGCCAGCCGTCGCCCCAGCCAGATGATCCGGTCCGCGTCGTCGGGGCGCGCCTCGTAGTCCGCCCGTGCCGCGGCCAGGTTCGCCTCCAGCCTGGTCCGGGTGGCGGAGTCGAACGCCGGGCGGCGCAGGGGCCCCCCCAGGAGCGAGACCGCCTCCACCGGTCCGTCCGGCGCGGAGGGGGCGGCGGCCGGCGGTCCTCCGGCGCATGCGGCCAGGGCAAGCGGGAGGAGGAGCGGGGCGGCGCGGACAGCTCTCATCGGCGGGGGGAAGCCGGGGGACCGCGGCGGCTACGCGGGGACGCGGATCGGCACGCTCACCTCGCTGGGGACGGGGCGCCCGTCCTCCAGGGCGGGGTGGAAGTCGATGGCCCGGATCTGGTTGAGGAACAGGTTCTCGGACACCCCCCGACGCAGGAGCCCCCGCTCCAGGCGGGCATCCATCACCTGTCCCAGCTCGTTGAGGTGGAGGTGCACCCAGACGTTGTAGCCGCCCGCCAGCAGCTCCGTCGGGTAGGGGTCGCCCAGGGGGCGCGGCGACCAGCCGGTGAAGGAGAGCATCACCTGGTCGCGCGGGCGCGGCGGACAGACCTCGCGCCGCTCCACCCGGAACCCCGGTGTCTCTCCCAGCTCCACCCGCAGGCGTACACCCCACTCCCGGGTGGCCGGCGGGAGGATCCTGCGGTGCGCGAAGACCAGCTTCCGGAGCGAGTCCGCCACCGCCCGCGGGACGGAGTGCTCGATCAGCTCGCGGCGGATGTTGGCGCCGTCGGGGGCGTATCCCATGGAGAGCAGGGCGTACCCGGTGGGAGGTCCCGGCCTCCGGTTCAGCTCCGCCAGGGCCCCGACGAGCGCCGTGGTGTCCACCAGCGCCCGGGGTGGGGGGAGCTCGGCCGGGGTGCGGTCCACCACGCAGCCGCGCGGCCGGCGCGCCGCCGGCTCGGCGCGGAGGGACGCCGCGTCCGGTGGGGCCGCCGGGGGAGTGGGGAGCCCGCACCCCGCGAGGGTCAGGAAGGCCGGAATCGCTCCGAGGCGGCGGAGGAGCCGTGGGATCCCCATGGCAGTGCGTGGGTGGGGGTGTGCTGCCGCGATCCCGCACACGTGTCCGGGCAGCACGGATCGTACCGATCCGTACACCGGAAAACAACGAGGGCGGCTCCCCGCGGGGTGAGCCGCCCTCGAGCGCCCTCGCGAGGTCCGCTCAGGCGACAGCGCGCCGGATCAGGTCGTGCCAGGCCGTCTCCAGGCTCTCCACTCCCAGCTCCTCCTCGACGAAGCCGTTGGCGCGGAGCATCTGCTGGACGAACCTCCCCACCACGCAGTCCAGGGCGTCCAGCGCCTCGGCGCGGACCACCTCGCGGAACTGTTCGAGCACCTCCTCGGAAAGCTCGCGACGCAGGAACTCCACCGCCTCCTCCAACGGGTCGCTCCTCACCACGGCGAGGGGCATGAGACAGACCGCTTCCTGACAGGAATGTTGCATATCGTTCCCTCCGTCCCTCTGGAGTGAAACGGGGGCTACCTCCCCCCGGACATCTCCACAGAGAGATGCGTGCCATGGATCCGGGAAGCGAAAGCTCAAGCACCACAACGGCTTTGGCCGGAACATCCTGTCGTGCCGGCGGCGGGTGTCCAGGGAATTCCCCACCTCTGTCCCGTTTTTGCCACACCCTCCGCACCGGCCGCGCCTCCGGGCCGGAGTTGCCGCGAGCACCGGAACCGCATACCCTTCCCGGAGTCGTTCACCCGGGGGGACTCCGGGCGACGTTCCCGTTCATCCGCCTGCGAGGACCGATGCCGATGGAGGTGTTCACCGAGGAGTGGGCCCGCGCCTGCTGCGAAGAGCTGAACCGGAGAGGGGGGTACCGCGGGTCCGCGGGCGATTGGGAGAGCCCCGTGGTCCTGGTGATGGAGCGTGACCCGGCGCTGGGGGTGGAGGAGGAGCGTGCCGTCTATCTGGACCTGTACCGCGGGGAGTGCCGGGGGACCCGCCGCGCCACCGGCGCCGACCTGGCCGACGCGCCGTACGTGATGCGCGCCACCCCCGCCGCGTGGCGGCGCATCCTGGCGGGGGAGGTGGAGCCCATCACCGCCCTGATGACCGGGCGTCTCCGCCTGGCTCGGGGGAGCCTGATGTCGCTGGCGCGCCACGCGGGCGCGGCCAGGGAGCTGGTGGCCGCCGCAGCCGCCGTGGACGCCGAGTTCCCTCCGCCCCGCCTCTGAACTCCCCCGACAGCCATTGCCATGATGCGAACCGTCTTTCGATCCACCAGCGGTGCGGGGCTGGAACACGACTCCCCGCCGATGCGCCTGTGGCACAAGGCGAAGAAGCTCGGCGCCTGGGACCCCCGGGACATCGACTTCACGCAGGACGCCCGGGACTGGGAGAGGCTGGACGAGGGAGAGCGCGACGTCCTCCGCCGCCTCACCGCGCTCTTCCAGGCGGGGGAGGAGTCGGTCACCCTGGACCTCCTCCCGCTGATCTCCGTCATTGCGGCGGAGGGGAGGCTGGAGGAGGAGATGTACCTGACCTCCTTCCTGTGGGAGGAGGCCAAGCACGTGGAGGTGTTCCGGCGCTTCCTGGACGAGGTGGCGGGCGACCTGGGCGACCTGGCCCGCTATCACACCCCGAGCTACCTGCGGATCTTCGGGGAGGAGCTCCCCCGGGCGATGGAGCGGCTCCGCACCGACCCTTCCCCGGTGGCGCAGGCGGAGGCCTCCGTCACCTACAACATGATCGTGGAGGGGGTACTGGCGGAGACCGGGTACTACGCCTACGACATCCTCCTCCAGCGCAACGGGATCATGCCCGGGATGCAGCGCGTGGTGGGGCACCTGCGCCGGGACGAGTCCCGGCACCTGGCGTACGGAGTCTTCCTCCTGTCGCGCCTGGTGGCGGAGCACGGAGAGCCGGTGTGGGAGGCCATCCAGCGGCGGCTCGACGCCCTGCTGGAGCCGGCGATGGGAACCATCGCGGAGATCTTCGCGGCCTACGGCGAGCACGTCCCCTTCGGGCTGCAGATGGAGGAGTTCGCCGAGTTCGCGCTCGCGCAGTTCGGGAAGCGGGTGACCCGCCTGGAGCGTGCCCGCGGGCAGTCGCTGGCGGAGGTGTACCGAGCACGCCTGGAGACGGAGGAGTGAGCCGGCGGTGACCGGGACCCGGGCTCCGGTCCCGCCGGGCTACCCCCGGGCGCGGTAGAGCCGCGCCCGAGCCCCAACTACAGGTGGATCGTCCGCCCGCCGACGGCGAGCGCGGCCTCCTTCACCGCCTCCGGAAGCGTCGGGTGCGCGTGCACGGTGCGCGCGATGTCCTCCGCCGACGACTGGAACTCCATCGCCAGGGCGGCCTGGGCGATCATGTCCGAGGCACGCGGACCCAGGATGTGGAGCCCCAGGACCCGGTCCGTCTTCGCGTCGGCGATGATCTTGACCAGCCCGTCCGTCTCGCCCATGGCGCGGGCCCGGCCGTTGGCGGAGAAGGGGAACTTCCCGACCCGGTACTCCCGGCCTGCGTCCCGGGCCTCCTCCTCCGTCATCCCCACCGAGGCGATCTCGGGCCAGGTGTATACCACGTTGGCCACCGCGTCGTAGTTCACGTGCCCGTGCTTCCCGGCGATGTTCTCCACCGCCGCCACCCCCTCGTCCTCCGCCTTGTGGGCCAGCATCCGCCCGCCGATGGCGTCCCCGATGGCCCAGACGCTCCCCACGCCGGTGTGGTAGCGCCCGTCCACCCGGATCACCCCGCGCTCCATGGGGATTCCCGCCTCCTCGAACCCCATCCCCTCGGTATAGGCGCGCCTCCCGACGGCCACCAGCACGTAGTCGGCCTCGATCGGGTCGGCGCCCTCCACCGTGACGGTCACCGTGTCGCCCTTCCGCTCCGCGCCGGTGACGCGCGTTCCGGTGCGGATCTCGAACCCCTGCTTGCGGAAGATGCGGTCGGCCTGGCGCACGATCTCGGCGTCCATCCCCGGGAGGATGGCGGGGGCCATCTCCAGGACCGTCACCCGGGCGCCCAGGCGGAGCCAGACGCTCCCCAGCTCCAGCCCGATCACCCCGCCGCCCACCACCACCAGGTGCCCGGGCACCCCGGGGAGGGCCAGCGCGCCGGTGGAGTCGACGATCCGCTCGTGGTCGAACTTCAGGAAGGGGAGCTCCACGGGGACGGAGCCCGTCGCGAGCACCACGTGCTTCGTCCGCACCGTCCGCTTCCCCTCGGCGGTGTCCACCTCCAGCGTCTCGGGGGAGGTCAGCCGCCCGAAGCCGCGGATCCACTCGATCTTGTTCTTGCGGAACAGGAAGGCCACGCCGTCCGTGTTGGCCCTGACCACCGCCTGCTTGCGGGCGTGCATGGCGGCTACGTCGATCTCCGGCGCTCCCACGCGGATCCCGTGTGACTCCGTCTTGTGGCGGATCTGGTCGAACAGCTCCGTGCTGTCCAGGAGCGCCTTGGAGGGGATGCACCCCACCCGCACGCAGGTTCCCCCGAGCGCGTCCTCCTTCTCGATGCACGCCGTCCTGAAGCCGAGCTGCGCCGCGCGGATCGCCGCCACGTAGCCGCCGGGGCCGCCGCCCAGCACCACCAGGTCGAACTGCTGTTCTTCAGCCATGATCGCTGTGTCGATTGCGATGTGATTCCGGGTTCAGCACCGGCGCGGGAGTCCTGATGTGCGAAAGTGCGCGAGCGCGGGCGGTCTCCCCCGCGCTCACGCACCTCCGCGCTCCCGCGCCGCTCCTACCCCTCCAGGAGCAGGGTCTCCGGGTCCTCCAGCATCTGCTTGACGGTCACCAGGAAGCGCACTGCCTCGCTCCCGTCCACGATCCGGTGGTCGTAGGTCAGCGCCACGAACATGATGGGGCGGATGGCGATCTCCCCGTTCACCACCACCGGGCGCTCCACGATGTTGTGCATCCCCAGGATCCCCACCTGCGGCGGGTTGAGGATGGGGGTGGAGAGCATGGATCCGAAGATCCCGCCGTTGGTGATGGTGAAGGTCCCGCCCTGCAGCTCCTCCAGGGTGAGCTTCCCCTCGCGGGCGCGGGTCCCCAGCTCGGCGATGGCCTTCTCCAGCTCCGCGAAGCTCTTTCTGTCCGCGTCCCGCACCACCGGGACCACCAGCCCCTCCTCCGCGCCCACCGCGATCCCGATGTCGTAATGGTGCTTGAGGACGATCTCGTCGCCCTGGATCTCGGCGTTGAGCCGCGGGAACTGCCTGAGCGCGCCGATGACGGCCCTGGTGAAGAAGGACATGAAGCCCAGCTTGATGCCGTGCTTCTTGACGAAGGCGTCCTGCCGCCGCTTGCGGATCTCCATCACCCGGCTCAGGTCCACCTCGTTGAAGGTGGTCAGCGACGCCGTGGTCTGCTGCGCCTCCACCAGCCGCCGGGCGATGGTCTGCCGGCGGCGGGACACCCGCTCGCGGGTCTCGCGCCCGGGCTGCGCGGCGGGCGGCGGCTGCGGCGCGGGCCGGGGTGCCGGCTCCGTGGCGGGAGCCGGGGTCGGCGTCGGCGACGCCGTGGGCTGCGGCTGCGCCGTGGCGCGTTGCCGGCCCTCCTCGATGACGCGGAGCACGTCCTCCTTGGTGATCCGGCGGTTGGGACCGCTCCCGCTCACCTGCCCCAGGTCGATCCCGTGCTCCGCGGCCAGCGTCCGCACCGCGGGCGAGGTCTGTGCCTCCCCGGCGGGAGCCTCCGCCACCGGCTGCGCGGACCCGGGCTTCTCCTCGTAACGCGCGCTGGC